>MAXL01000574.1 GCA_001751005.1 Desulfobacterales bacterium S5133MH16 | reverse complement strand
CGCGCAAATTCCGAGGAATGAGACGTACGTATAGTACGTCGCAGTGACGAGGAATGCAGCGCAACGCAGAAGTTGGACTTTTTACGAAGCCATCAAATTTAGTATGATATTGGCAGTACTATACGGATTGTGTTAATGTTCAATGCCGACTCATTTGTTATTTATGAAAATAAATTCGAAAAAAGAGAGGAAAACATGGCTCTCAAAGAAATTATCCGTTCAGCACGGGGCCGAAAACAGGTTGATCTTCTTCTTGCCAACGCGCGTATTATCAATGTCTTCTCAGGGGAAATCTTTTCCGGTGACATTGCGGTTGCAGATGAATATATCGTAGGGTTTGGTAAATATGCTGCCAAAAACAAGGTGGATATTGGCGGACGCTTTGTGGCTCCCGGTTTTATTGATGCCCATGTTCATATTGAAAGTTCAATGACAGGTATTACCGAGTTTGCCCGTGCCGTGGTTGCTCGCGGTACTACCGCCGTGGTGGCGGATCCCCATGAAATTGCCAATGTGCTCGGTACTGAGGGAATAGACTATATGCTTCGGTCGAGCCAGGGACAGCCCATGAATATCTATTTCACCCTCCCGTCCTGCGTTCCTGCCACAAACATGGAAACTTCGGGTGCCACACTTACGGCAGAGGATCTTTTGCCGTTTATGGACCATGAGCGGATTTTGGCATTGGCCGAAATGATGAACTATCCGGGTGTAATCAATGAAGATCCGGAAGTTCTGAGAAAAATAGATATGGCCAAAAGAGGCCGCAAACCTGTGGACGGTCATGCGCCCGGACTTTCCGGTCATGACCTTTGCGCCTATATATCCGCCGGAATTTCGAGTGACCATGAATGTACCACTGAACGAGAGGCAAAAGAAAAACTTAATTTGGGAATGCATATCATGATCCGGGAGGGAACAGCAGCAAAAAATCTGGAAGCATTAATCCCGGTTGTAAACGAGCGAACCGCTCGCCGTATGATGTGGTGCACGGATGACAGACATCCCCAAGACATCCTGGAAAAAGGGCATATTGATTCAATGGTTCGTAAAGCCATATTTACCGGCCTTGATCCTGTGATTGCGATTCAAATGGCCACAATAAATCCTGCCGAATATTTCAGGATCCAAAATGTCGGTGCGATTGCCCCCGGTCGAAGAGCGGATCTGGTGGTGTTTTCAGATCTTCACTCCCCATACATGGAAGCCGTGTATTATGGCGGCGTCCTGGTGGCTGAAGATGGAAAGATTTCACCTGAAATCGCAACTCCCGATCCTGTTCTTTTTCCACCGTCCATGAACGTTGACACGAAACAAATAGATTTTTCCATCCCGATGGCAACCGGGCGCATCAGAGTCATGGATATCGTACCGGACCAGATAATAACCGGGCAACGCATTATGGAACCGATGATATCGGAAGGCAAGGCCGTTGCCGACACCTCTCGTGATATTTTGAAGATTGCGGTTATTGAACGGCATACCGGTTCGGGCAATATGGGGAAAGGGTTTGTCAGGGGTTTTGGCTTGAAACGGGGAGCCATTGCATCGAGTGTGGCCCATGACTCCCACAATATCATTGTTGTGGGAACAAATGATGATGATATGAAAGCTGCAATCCGGGCTATCGTCAAAATGGGAGGAGGTCTGGCGGCAGCATACGACAAAAAGGTCTGCGCCAATCTTGCCCTTCCCATCGCAGGTCTTATGTCCCAGGAACCGATTCAATGGGTGCGTGATAAAATAGACCGCTTGATCAATGCCGCCAGGGAGTTGGGCACAACACTTGACGACCCTTTTATGACGCTCTCGTTTTTGGCACTTCCCGTTATTCCTGAGCTAAAAATCACGGATAAAGGACTGGTTGATGTTGCCCGGTTTAACGTTGTGTCGTTGTTTGTGGATTAGATTGAATCCTTTTTTGATTGAATCTTCATCCCTGATGGACGTGAATAAATCCGTCCTGCGAGACATTTAAATTATCTGCTGTATCCATGGAAAACTCCCGGATTTTTTCTATAAATTTCCCTGAAAGAATGTAAAACTTGCCAAAAAATGGCAAAGATATTGCCGAATATTGTCGCAATAACACTGGTCATGCGATTTGATTATTCAACACAACCTGCTGGTATTTAATCATTTCTCGATTTTCTTCAGTCGATTTTTAACTCTTGCATGGTTTTTGCTACAACTTATCTGAACCTTGTTAAAATTATGCAATGCAGAGGGCTGACGTATGAAATTCAAATCGTTTATCCAGTTTGTTATTATGCTGATATTATTATACCTTATTGGAGGATGTGCGGATAGAATACCGTGTTTTTTTAATGGCAAGGTTTCCCGTTATCCTGATTCGAAGATTGTAAACTTAATGCGCCTGAAGGGCGGTTGTTATGCCGAGCTTGAAACCAACGATTCATGGAAAAACGTATTAGAATATTATAAATATCATATGAGCAAAACCGGCTGGTCAAAACGGGTTGAACGAGAATTTGCAGCACCCGATAGTGATGACCCAAAATCAGCAGCTTTTTTGGTTTTTTTTAAAGACAATGAAGGATTAATGATTGATACCTATCCGTCGGTTAGCGGCGATAAAACACAGATCGCTTTGTTTATAGGGGACATTGATGAATAATAAAGGCTTCACGTTAACTGAACTGACCGTTACCCTTGCCATTCTGGGCATAATATCGGCCATTTCCATACCCAGTTTTTTTTCCTGGCTTCCCAGGCACCGATTGCAAACCTCCGTAAGACATATTTATGATGACATGAATATGGCGAGATCCAGAGCGGTGAAAACCAATACAGATGTAGGTATAGAATTTAACACGTCAAATGAAAATTATAGAGTATTTATAGACACAGATAGAGACCAGGACTTTGACTCAGGCGAAACCGTCTTGAGTACAGGTACGCTGGAAAATGGCGTAGAAATTATTAGCTCTACATTTACTGACAATACGTATGGATTTAATAGTAGAGGTATGTCCGCCGGTACCACAGGCGAGGTCCGTTTGACAAATCCCAGCGGACTTTTTTTGGGGGTGCGCGTAACTACTTCTGGCTTTCTCAAAATTATAAACAGCACGGATGGAGGCACCTGGAGTTAATGCAGGTTTTAGTCTCTTAGTTGTAAATTTTGTGCTTTTTTGTGGCAAAACTTTTTCCATTCTGCCACTAAGGCACCAAGGCACAAAGAAAGAATAATAAATATATCCTTTGTGTCTTTGTGGCAAATATTTTTGATTCCGGCTTGTCCGGGTTAGGTTGAACCCGGTTTTTTCATCATTGAGGATGAGCAATTGCAGGATGAAGATTGCACATGGACTCAATCTTTCCAACAGATATCTTCTGTTTTGTTTAAAATTTTCATTTTTTCCTTGACCCCTTCATTTTTCTGAGATAAGAAATCCAGCTTGGTTATATTCTATCTGGTTACGATGCGCTTTCTTCTCCTTGTCAGCAAAGGAAAAAAAGCGCGCGGTGATAACATTTCAGGCCTGTGCCGTATTATTGCAGCGTAAGGTTTGTACGGAAGTCAGCATAATTAGGTGCGGCCTAAAAAAGGATGCGGAGGCACGATCAGATATGCTGACAGAATATTATCCTATCCTCTATACCATAATTCTCGCCATTCTCTTCGCTGGCGTGACCGTCTTTCTCTCACATATCCTCGGCCCCAGGCGTAAGTTTAAGGTCAAAAACGAGCCTTATGAATGCGGGCTTCCAAGTGAAGGCGCTCAATACACCGATACTCCTGTCAAGTTTTATATCATCGCGTTACTCTTTCTTGTTTTTGACCTTGAATGCGTTTTCCTGTATCCGTGGGCCGTCTATTACAAGAAACTCGGCCTGTTCGGATTCGCGGAAATGCTTCTTTTTATACTGATTCTTTTGTTTTGTTACATTTATGTATGGAAAAAGGGAGCGTTGGAATGGGAATAGAAAATTACCTGCAGGGTGAAAACTATATGGTCACAAGTTTGACTAAACTGGTCAATTGGTCACGGAGCAACTCCGTGTGGCCGTGCACGTTCGGCCTTGCATGCTGTGCCCTTGAGATGATCGCAAGCACACTGTCCAATTTTGACATTTCCAGATTTGGCTCCGAGGTTTTTCGACCGTCACCCCGGCAGGCGGACTTACTTATCGTCTCAGGAACACTGAGTAAAAAGATGTCGGTTATGGTTAAAAGGGTATACGATCAGATGGCAGATCCCAAATGGGTCATCGCCATGGGGGCCTGCTCTTCTTGCGGGGGTGTGTTTCAAACTTACGCCGTGGTCCAGGGGGTGGACCAGATCATACCGGTGGATGTTTATATACCCGGTTGTCCTCCGCGTCCTGAAGCGGTGCTGGCCGGTCTTATGAAAATTCAGGAAAAAATAAGAACGGAAAAACTGGACCAGAGACCGGATTTTACCGGCTGAACGCTGAAAAAAAGGATGGAAGCGAATGAGTTACAAAAACGTTATCCAAACTATTCATAAAAAATTTCCGGAAGCGGTTGTAAACGAGTGTGAAAACAAAGGCCAACGGGAGATCACTTTGGCGCAAGGTCAGTTTTATGAAACCATGCGCGTGCTTCAAGAAAACCCTGACCTCCCCTATGACCTGCTCATTGATATACTGGGGATTGACTATACCCCCAGAACGCCCCGTTTCGATCTGGTATATGTTCTCTTGTCAACAAAGGATTTCAGCCGCCTCATTGTAAGGCTTAAGGCGGAAGAAGGGGAAGAAATTCCGAGCGTGAGCAGTATCTGGCACTCCGCAGACTGGGCAGAAAGAGAAGTCTATGACCTTATGGGAATACCATTTTCAGACCATCCAGATCTAAAACGCATCCTTACCTGGAAAAATTTTGAGGGGCATCCGTTGCGCAAGGACTTCCCCCTTGAGGGAAAGGACTTTGACAAACCGTTTGATCCGGAAACCATTGAGGATTACACGTAAAGGAGGCTTTCTGTTTTCACACGATAATCGGTTTTTTCAAATAACGATTTCAAATACCTTAGTGAAAGACGAGTGTAGAAATCATGGCTGAAAGCAAAAAAATGTACCTGAACATGGGGCCCCACCATCCCGCGACACACGGTGTACTCCGCATCGAACTGGAACTGGAAGGTGAAACCATTGTAAACGCAACTCCCCGTATCGGCTACCTGCACCGTGGGATCGAAAAACTTGCTGAAAGCAGGAACTATCAACAGATAATCCCCCTTACCGACAGGCTCGATTATGCATCGGCTTCGGCAAATAATATGGGTTACTGCGTGACCGTGGAAAAACTGATGGGGATCGAGGTGCCCAAGCGGGCCCAGTATCTCAGGGTGATCATGGCAGAGCTTGCCCGAATCATGGGCCACCATCTCTGGATCGGTACCCATGCCCTGGACATCGGCGCTATGAGCGTGGTTTTTTATGCGTTCAGGGACCGGGAAATGATCATGGACATTAACGAAGAGATATCCGGATACCGGCTGACTCCCACTTTTTTTCGTATCGGCGGGGTGGCTCATGACGCAACACCCAAATTCATAGAAATGGTGCGAGATTTTGTAAAATGGTTTCCCAAGGGGCTTGACGGTTACCATAAGCTTTTAACGGAAAACAAGATATGGACGACCCGGACCATGGACATCGGAACCATTTCCGCAGACGAAGCGGTCAATTACGGATTTACCGGCCCCAGCCTCAGAGGATCCGGGGTGGCCTATGACCTGCGGAAGGCATTCCCGTACAGCAGCTATGATGATTTTGATTTTCAGATACCGGTAGGAGATAAAGGAGATGTATACGACCGCTACCTGGTACGTATGGAAGAGTTCAGCCAGTCCCTTAAAATTATTGACCAGGCGATTGAAAATTTGCCTGAAGGACCGGTAAATGTTGAAAATCCATGGATAAGCAATCCCGATTTAGACGAGGTGCAAAAGGATATCAGTGCGCTGATCAGGCGTTTCATGATCCATGCAAAAGGCTTCGCCGCTCCCGAAGCGGAGGTGTATCAGGCTGTTGAAGGGGCCAAAGGAGAGCTTGGGTTCTACCTGGTTGGCGACGGGAGCGAACATCCATACAGGCTTAAAATAAGGTCTCCTTGCTTTTACCTGGCCAGTGCGCTTCCCCGCCTTATGGTGGGGCATATGGTGGCGGATGCCATTGCCATCATCGGGAGCATTGATGTTGTTTTAGGCGAAATCGACAGGTAAGATCAGAATTTTTATATTCAGACAGACTTCAATTTATACATGTGACCGGAAAAGGGAAAGATGAGTATGGTCAGGTTAACGATTGACGGAAGTGAGGTTGAGGTTCCCGAAGGGACGACGATTCTCAAGGCCGCTGAAAAAGCAGGTATCCGTATCCCAACCCTCTGTTACCACAAAAGACTGCCGCCCATTGAGTCGTGCAATATGTGCATCGTTGAGATTGAGGGAGAGAAAGAGCCTGTTAATTCCTGTGCGGCTCCGGTTTCAAACGGCCTTGTTGTTACCACGGATTCAAAGGCCCTCCATGAGCAGCGCACGGCAAATCTGAAAAAGATATTGAAACACCACCCCCTTGACTGCCCCATATGTGATAGGGCCGGGGAATGTGAGCTCCAGGATATTGTATACGAACTCGGTATCGAGGATGTCCCCTATGAACCCCGCAAGGTAAAAAGAGATGATACCTACTCCACATCACTGATCCGTTACTGGGCAGACAGATGTATCATGTGCGGACGCTGCGTCACGGCATGCCGGGATATCAAACAGATCGGGGCCATAGAAATACAGGGGGAGGAAGAGAATGCCAGGATTGTTGTGGATCCTGATAAATGCAAGTCCTGCGGGGAATGCCTCATGGTATGTCCCACCGGCGCCCTGACCGAAAATCTTAGCAGGTACAAGGGAAGGCCCTGGCTGGTCAAGAGGGTTCAGACCACATGCACCTACTGCGGCTGCGGCTGTCAGTTTGAGCTGAACGTGCTGGACAACCGGGTGATCGGCGTTACCACCGATGTGGATACGGGCGTAAACCAGGGCAGCCTTTGCGTCAAGGGACGTTTCGGATATGAGTTCATCGGAGACGAAAGCCGCCTTAAAAAACCGCTTATAAAAGAAAACGGCGCCTTGAGGGAGGCAAGCTGGGAAGAGGCCCTTGATACCGTGGCCGAAAAGTTCAAGGCCATCCGTGACCAACACGGCCCGGACAATATCGCCGGGCTTACTTCGGCCAAGTGTACCAATGAGGAGAACTTTCTTTTTCAAAAATTCATGCGCGCGGTGATCGGGACCAACAACGTGGATCACTGCGCCCGGCTCTGACATTCTTCAACGGTGGCAGGTCTTGCCGCCACATTGGGAAGCGGGGCCATGACAAACCCCATCAGCAATGTTCTCAAGTCAGAAGTTATCCTGGCAATCGGAACCAATACCACGGATAACCATCCCATCATTGCCAACTACATGATGGAGGCCATACATCAGCACGGGGTAGAGCTCCTTGTGGCCGACCCGAGGCGTATCGAACTGGTGGATTATGCCACACTCTGGCTGAGGCACAATCCGGGCTCCGATGTTGCGTTGATAAACGGGCTCATGCACATCATTATAAAAGAGAACTTGCAGGATCAGGCTTACATCGATGAGCGGATGGAAGGTTTTGAGGAGCTGAAAAGCTGCGTTGAAAAATATACTCCGGAATACGTGTCATCAATTACCGGGATTTCTGAAGAAGACCTTCATGCCGCGGCCCGGCTTTATGCAAAGGCCGATCCTGCGGCGATTCTTTACACCATGGGGATAACTCAGCACATCACCGGGACGGATAACGTAAAGTCTTGTGCCAACCTGGCCATGCTTTGCGGCAACGTGGGCAAGGAAGGCGGCGGAGTCAATCCGCTCCGCGGCCAGAACAATGTCCAGGGTGCCTGTGATATGGGCGGCCTGCCCAATGTCTTTCCCGGCTATCAGGCGGTTACCGTCGATGAAGCCAGGAAAAAGTTTGCAGATGCATGGCAGGTGGAAGGCTTTCCGTCCACTCCCGGCCTGACCGTTACTGAAATGTTCAGCGGCGGCGAGACCGGACAAGTAAAAGCCATATACGTCATGGGAGAAAATCCCGTGTTGAGCGATCCGGACAAACATCATATAGAAAAAGGTATAGAAGGTCTTGAATTTTTTGTAGTCCAGGATATATTCCTTACGGAAACCGCAAAACTGGCCGATGTTGTGCTGCCTGCAACCTGTTTTGCGGAAAAGAACGGAACGGTTGTAAACACCGAACGCAAGGTCCAGAGAGTTCGAAAGGCTGTGGAACCTCCGGGAGAAGCCAGAGAGGACACCTGGATCATAAGCGAAATCTCAAGAAGGATGGGCTATACCATGCCCGCAACAACTCCGGAAAAAATCATGGAGGAGATAAGACTTTTGACCCCAAGTTATAAGGGGATAACCTACAAGCGAATCGAAAAAGGCGGGATTAGCTGGCCGTGTCCGGATGAAGATCATCCCGGGACGCCCGTGCTTCACGTGGGAAAATTCGCCAGAGGCAAGGGACTTTTCTTTGCCATCGATTACATACCGCCTGCCGAGCCCGTGGATGACGAGTACCCGTTTCTGCTCAGCACCGGTCGGAATTATCCGCACTTCCATACAGGAACCATGACACGGCGCGGCACCGGCCTGAATCGTCTTTGCCCGGAACCCGTTGCGGAAATAAACCCCGACGATGCGGAAAAGTTGAACATATCAGACGGGGAATACATAGATATTACCTCAAGGCGGGGCAGCATAAAAGTCAAAGTAAGGCTCACGGAGCGTTCCAAACTCGGGATGGTTTTTATGCCGTTCCATTTTCATGAAGCTTCGGCAAACATCCTGACACATTCAATTGTTGACCCGGTGGCAAAGATACCCGAGTTTAAAGTCAGCGCGGTCAAGATTAAAAAAGCTGCATGAGGGAGTAATCCAGATGGTTGAATATTTAATCATTCCTGTAATCAAACTAATTGTGATATTCAGCGTGTTCCTCTTTATAGCTGCTTACACAACCTATTTGGAACGGAAGTTGCTGGGACATATGCAAATGAGATACGGACCAATGCGGGTGGGGTTTCATGGGCTCCTCCAGCCTGTTGCTGACGGGATAAAAAACTTGTTCAAAGAGGAT
>MAXL01000573.1 GCA_001751005.1 Desulfobacterales bacterium S5133MH16 | reverse complement strand
GGAGAGGAAGGCTTCGTTAAACTGATCGTCGCGCTTTCAGACAACATCGACCTGGAGGCGGTGCCGGGACTGATTTGGATGGAGAACGGGAACTATAGAAAGAACGCGATCTTGCCGGTTCCCTTGGAAAAAATAGATTTGGCCTCCAGATCTTTGATTGACAATAGGTATTATTTCGAAAACGGCGGGCAGGTTGGGTTCGAGACCAAACGCGGGTGTTCCTTGAATTGCGTGTATTGTCCGGAGCCGCTGATAAGGGGTAAACAGGTAAGCGTGCGAAATCCACAAAATGTTGTGGCGGAATTAACCAATCTTTACCTGCGGGGGATCACTGTGTTTCATACCTGTGACAGCGAATTTAATTGTCCCTATTCCCATGCGGTTCTGGTATCCAAAGCCATGGTTGCCTCAGGTCTGGGAAATAAAATTAAATGGTATGCATATTGTTCTCCCGAGTATTTTAGCGAAGAGTTAGCAACTGTAATGCGTGACGCCGGATGTGTGGGAATCGATTTCGGAGCCGACCATGGGGATGATAACATGCTGCGCCGACTCGGTCATGGATATGCATCAGATGATTTGATTCGAATTCGGGAAATTTGCCGTAACCATAATATCATTTGCATGTTTGATTTGCTCCTTGGGTCTCCCGGTGAAACAAAAGAATCCATTGAAGCAACGATTCGTCTCATGAAAAAGATCAAGCCGGAACGTGTGGGCATCAGTCTCGGGGTGAGGCTTTATCCGGTCACGCGGCTGGGAAAAGAAATCATAGAGACATCAAAAGGAAACTTATCGGATAACCCCAGTCTTTTTGGAGACCTAAAAGATAATGAAACTTTGCTTCGTCCGGTTTATTACTGTGATGCAAATTTGGGTGAAGACGTGGAAGACTGGTTGAATGAAATGGTTGGCGATGACCCGAGATTTCTTCTCGGTCGTCGGACCGACTCGAATCCGAATTATAATTACAATGATAACCCGGAACTGACTGAGGCGATCAAACGCGGGCATCGCGGCGCATATTGGGATATTCTCCGCCGGCTGTCGGAGGGAATTGCCCCGTTATAAGAAATCCAATGCGACTCGGTCAAAAAGACCTGAAAAATTAAACCTAAATTGAGCGATTGTCGAGGTTGCCGCAAATACAAGGAAGATGGCGTTCCGCTATAGTCAACTATGGGGGACGGTATCTGACGCAGTAGATGCGGTAAGATCGGCAATCCCGCAGGGCTTCAAATTTTAAAAATATAAATCAATTGAATTCATTAACAATAAGAGACGTTTGATCCCCTTTTAAAATTTGAAACGCTCATCTTAGGTTAAACCATTTTCGGAAGAAGTGCTGGCCGATTTCAATGAAATCTTTCCTTTATATTCAGAAAATGGTAGAATTGGCATCATATAAAATAATGGCATCATAGAATGATGAATTCGTAAAAAGTCCGATTTAGACGGTTTCGTAAAAAGTTCAAATTCAAGGCGTACAAATTTTGTAATCATGAGGCGTACTTATCGTACGTTGAATTATTACGAAATGCAGCACAACGCAGAAGTTGGATTTTTTACGAGACTGTCAGAGAATGGTTTTGGAAAGTCTGCATGAAAGGGGAAAACATGGAAAAGAAACCGGCAACGGAGAATTCAGAAACTCATATGCTTAACATCAGGCTCCAGAAAGAGTTGATTAAAAGAGTAAAGGTCTTTTGTGCTGAAAAAGAAATAACCGTCCAGGATTTTGTGACCGATGCCGTAATAGAAAAATTAGGACTTGTTTACAAAGAGAGGCGAAAAAAAAGCAGACTGTAGCCGGCACTTGTACATGATAAAACTATGATGATCGTTCAGTTTCTTTGATTTTTGTGGATAATAATCAGACTTGTAGGGCAACCCCGCCACCCATTATTGTCTGACCGGAGGCTTTGCATCCCACTCTTTCGAGAGGTTTGCTTTTTTCACGATTATGTTTATCTGTTACCGGTACAACAGCAGGAAAACTTTAGATTTTTTATATCAGACATATAATTTGAATAGAATCTGATGAAAAATGTGTCGGGATAGGGGACATTCGTGCGGGGCGTGCCCAAATCTTCTGCTAAACCCTCTTTCCCGGGTGATTGGGTTTAATAAAGCATGAATTGACGCCATACAGATTTCAATTGAAAAACAGAATGCTGAAGAAATAAATAATTCGAACACAGAAACTATAGAACCGGTGTGCCCAAAATGCGGAGGAGAATTAATCGAAAGGGTTGCAACCAAAGGGCAGTATTCCGGTTGGAAATTCTGTGGGTGTTCAAACTTTCCAAAGTGAAAGTTTACCAATAAAGTAGGTCAGGAAATCTTCCCGGTTAAGATTGAAATTTAGAAAGACGCCGGGGATAACTGTTCAAGAGCATTAAAAATAGGCATGAGTTCATTTATATTTGATAAAATATCTTGACAAATCAAGAAGATATGTCTAATTAACAGAGACAGGCTGCAATAAGCATTTTGATTGATCCTGTTGTTATAATTCCATAATCATCAAATTGTTGGTCGGGAAAAAAATCATGAATAGGGATGAAATTGTTTTGGTCCTGAGTCAATTCAGGGACAGAAATAAAACAAAATACAATATTATTAAAATGGGTGTCTTTGGATCTGTTGCTCGAAATAAGATTGCCGATGAAAGCGATATTGACATTGTTGTTCAACTAGGGAAACAGGATCTGTTTAATTTGATCGGTATTAAACAGGATCTTGAGGAACAACTGAACCGGAAGGTGGATATCGTCAGTTATCGAGAAAAAATGAATCGATTTCTTAAACACAAAATAGACAACGAGGCGATTTATGTATGATAAAGAGCTTGCCGTTGAAATATTACATCAGGTTTACCGATCAGCCCAAATCATTCTTAAAAGATTTGAAGCGATAAATTCCCCTGATGATTTTACAACTTCCGATACGGGTATGGAAAAACTTGATGCCATTTGCATGCAATTGATTGCCATTGGTGAAAGCCTTAAAAATCTCGACAAAGTTACTGCAAGTACACTTCTTCCTAACTATCCCCAGGTAGAATGGAAAAAAGCAAAAGCGATGAGAGACATTATCAGCCACCACTATTTTGATTTGAATGCAGAAGCGATATATGAAGTCTGTAAAAATCAAATCAGTGTTCTTGCTCAGACTATTAAAGAAATTATAAATAATATTGAACTATAATAGCACGTTCGTTTTGCTTTGGTTTTTTTAGTTTTACTTGCCTCGCCAATTATTCCGATAGCCCCGATATAACGGGATCTCCGTTTTGCTCTGACATGCTACAGCTACTTTTTCTTATTTTATTTATTATTGTGGCCGAAGTCGTATATCTAATACAGTTGCAGTACATCTGGACCACCAGACGAAGCCATGGCGAAGGATGGTGGAGGCGGCGGGAGTCGAACCCGAGAAAGATGAAATTTCGTTTTAATCTATTATTGTGCTATAATAGCGCCATGAGGGGGAAATTTTTAT
>MAXL01000572.1 GCA_001751005.1 Desulfobacterales bacterium S5133MH16 | reverse complement strand
GAATCAGCGATCCCATATTCCCTTTCAAGCTCTTCTAAGGGTTTTCCGGGAGCATACGGTTTTATTGATAGAATATAATCGGGAATAGATAACTTCATATTTAGGTTACGGGTTTTGAAATTCATTTAATTTGAGCAACTTTTTTTCCTTCTTCAAGAGCCGCCATATTTATCGGTATAAGCTTTTTTTTTGAAGCAAATTGTTCTTTAACGCAGTGTTGTACTAATTTAAAATCGGCAATTTTGCTGCGAGCAACAAAAGCGCCAAGTGCCACAATATTGGCCACTTTTATGCTCCCCAGGTCTTTTGCAATATCATTGGCCGGCACCAGAAGTTCGTCAACATCATCGCGGTCTGAGCCAATATGGATTAATGAACTATTAATAACTACAACACCGTTTGGTTTTACCATGGGTGCAAATTTTTCCAAAGAAGGATGATTCATGGCCACCAGATGCATAGGGTTCCTGATAATCGGAGAACCTATGGGTCTGTCACTGATAACCACCAGACAATATGCGGTCCCGCCACGCATCTCCGGGCCATAAGAAGGAATCCATGCCACCTCGTAACCTTCTTCCATTGCAGTGTGTGCTAAAATATTCCCTATCAACAGAATGCCCTGACCCCCAAAACCGGCAAACATCACTTCACATTGCATTCAGTCCTCCTCGACCTCATCAGGTGTTTTGTATTCGCCCAGCTTGAAATAAGGAAGCATGTTTTCCTCGGCCCACGTTATGGATTCCACCGGGGTAAGTCCCCAGTTGGTAGGGCATGTGCTTACCAGTTCCACCAAGCTGAAACATCGGCCTTCCAATTGATACTGGAAGGCTTTTTTGATGGCTTTCTTGGCCCTGACAACGTACTTTGGCTTTAGTACGGCCTGTCTTGTAATATATGCAGGAGTCTCTAAAGCAGATATCAGTTCGGCCATTTTAACCGGCATGCCGACTTCTTCAACGTTGCGTCCCGCAGGAGAGGTCGTAGTGCGCTGGCCCTGCAATGTTGTCGGCGCCATCTGGCCCCCGGTCATACCATATACCGTGTTGTTAACAAAGATTGTCGTAAACTTTTCTCCCCGGTTGGCAGCATGTATAATTTCTCCCATTCCGATACTTGCCAGATCACCGTCACCCTGATAGGTAAAAACGATCAGATCAGGCCGAACCCTTTTTATTCCTGTGGCCACTGCCGGCGCCCGACCATGGGCTGCCTCCTGGAAATCGAAGGTGAAATAGTTATAAGCCAAAACCGCACACCCCACAGGTGAAATACCGACAGTCCGACCCCTGATCCCCAGTTCATCGATAACTTCGGCCACCAGGCGGTGAATAATACCGTGTGTGCAACCCGGGCAGTAATGAGTCGGCTGATCGGAAAGGGCTTCGGGTTTTTTAAATGTCTTCGCCATTATATCTGCTCCTCATGCGATATGTGACCGGTGGGTTGAGATCTCACATCCCGCATTACACTTTAAAAAAAAGATTTGATTACCTCGATGACTTCTTCCGGAGTGGGTACATCACCGCCGGCTTTCCCATACCAGTGAACCGGACGATTCCCTTGAACGCTCCGTTCCACATCTTCAACCATCTGCCCCATGTTCAACTCTAAAGTTATTACGACTTTGCAGCTTTCTTTTAAAGCGGCCTGCTTTATCGGCCCTTCAGGAAAGGGGAAGAGGGTCTGGGGTCTTATCATGGCCGTCTCGAAACCCTGGGCTTTTAAATTATCAATAACTGTTCTGCAAACTCTGCTCATAGTGCCAAAGCTGACGATAAGCGCCTGGTAATCCGTATCCATGTTATAAGATTCGTATCGAACCTCTTCTTGCTTCATGCGGTCATACTTTGCTTTTAAGACTAAATTATGTTCTTCCAGCAGTTCCGCATTCAAAAATAAAGATTTGACCAAATTTGGCTTGCTGCTTTTGCGAGTATCCATACCGTTTGTCGCCCAGTCATCCTTATTGCTGGGTTCGGATCTGAGGTGCTCCGGGAATTCAACCGGTTCCATCATCTGTCCGATCAAACCGTCACCCAAAATCATCACGGGGTTTCGATATTTTTCTGCCAGAGGGAATGCCTTCATTACCATCTCAACAGCTTCCTGGACACTTGCCGGCGCCATGACAAGCAACCGGTAATCCCCATGCCCTCCCCCTTTTGTGGCCTGGAAATAATCTGCCTGGGAAGGAAGAATTCCACCCAGCCCGGGTCCGCCGCGGACAATGTTGACGAAAACAACCGGAAGCTGGGCAGATGAGATATAACTGATGGCTTCACTCATCAGGCTTATACCCGGGCTCGATGACGTGGTAAAAACCCGGGCGCCGCATCCCGCAGCACCGAAAAGCATGTTCCCGACGGCGATTTCGCTTTCGGCCTGTAAAAATACACCGCCAACTTCCGGCATGCGGCGGGAAAGGTATTCCGCTACTTCGGATTGAGGGGTAATAGGATAGGCAAAGTAATTAAGGCATCCAGCCCTGATTGCGGCCTCTCCAATCGCTTCATTTCCCTTCATTAATATTTTGCCCATGTTTTTCCTCCGTTTATTCTTGATCTGCTTTCTCTTCAACAACCTTGGTTATAATTATCGCTACATCAGGACACATTATGCAGCATGTTGTACAGAAGATGCAGTCTTCAGGGCGTTCCTGATACGCAGGAAAATAACCCATAGAGTTAACTTGATCGGAAATTTCCAGGACATTTTTTGGGCATACGCTGACACATAGTCCGCATCCTTTGCATAATTCATTATCAATCGTATGTTTATATGCCATAAATTCTGACTCCTCTTTAATTATGATGGTGAGACCTTTGCAAAACGTCCCCTTTTGCCCAATTCCGGCGTCAGGCTCAAATTTTAATCCTCAAAATACTCAATGTATTC
>MAXL01000571.1 GCA_001751005.1 Desulfobacterales bacterium S5133MH16 | reverse complement strand
CTTTGAATATACTGAACAAAGCGGTTCAAGGCCCTTTGAAGTTTCAGGTATAACAATGTCAACACCGGGTTCTATATGGTTAAGGATAGTTTCAACCAACCCCTTTTTAAGGAAAGGAATATCGCAAGCCGCGAAAAACGCATACGGGGTCGTCATATAAAAAAGGCCCGTATGTATTCCTGTCAACGAGCTTCGGATTGGGAAAAGGTCTGTCACGATATCTAAATTCCACTCAAGATATTGAATAGGATCGTTGGTAACCAGAATAATTTCCTCAAAAAGATCGCTAAAGACGTCATATATGCGATCAAGGATATATTTGTCACCCACACGGATCAACGCCTTGTTTGTTCCTGAAAAACGTGTGTTCTGTCCACCTGCCAATATGACACCGGTAACGGAAGGTTTCATTTTATAAAAGCGAATACGGAATTAATAAAATAATGATCATACGGAGTCTTATGTAAAAATTCATGTACTTGGTATGTTACAATAGGAAAAATATCGGGCAAAATCAAGGCCGTTTCAATAAGATTTTGTTTTCTATTGCAAAGAAATATCATAATAATCTTGATATTACCCTTGTGCATGATATAGAATTTAAAATCTGCATTAACTTTTTTCGGAAGAGATAAATTTGCTATAAATACAATGCGCTATCGAGATGTTTTTATCAATATCCTCACACCGATAACGGGTTAAATAAAAGGATGAAACCCAAATTAAATTTCGAAAAAAGTTAATGCAGATTTTAGGTAGGAATTTAAGGCTAATTTTCGGAAGAATTGGGTAAAAATATCGAGGGAAAAGGGTTATTAGAGAATTCCCGAAACGTTAATTATGACATTGGAGAAAAATATGGGTGCAATTAATATCATTTTAGATGAAGCGGACATAGATCGTACGCTGCAAAGGATTACCCGTGAGATTCTTGAAGAGCATAAGGGTGCGGAGAACTTAACCCTGATCGGAATTCAAACCCGCGGTGTATATCTGGCAAAACGTATCCGGTCAAGCATTAATGAAATCGAAAGGATTGAAATACCGACCGGTGAAATGGACATTACCCTGTATCGGGATGACTGGACCCGGATCAGTCCCAATCCGATTGTTAAAACCACGAATATATCCTTCTCGGTTGACGGGAAACAAATTATTTTAGTCGATGACGTCCTATTTACCGGCCGGACAACACGGGCCGCCATGGATGCATTGATAGATTTCGGAAGACCGGATCGTATAGAACTTGTCGTTCTGGTGGATCGGGGTCACAGAGAGCTTCCAATCCAGGCTAATTATGTCGGGGAGTTTGTTGAAACACGGCGATCTGAAACCGTAAATGTATTATTAAGAGAGCATGACGGGGAGGATAAGGTTGTAATCGAGGAAAAATGACGGGTTTCGTACAAGACTCTTTAAGCGTTCACCAAAAATGAATTTTGAAAATGCCGGTATGGAGATAAAATGGGTTTCAGAAAACACAAGGCAAATGCTCCGAAAAAGGTTAATGTGGGTATTATTACCGTATCAAGCACACGTTCAATAACAGAGGATAAAAGCGGCCAGTGGATCAGCAAACGGGTTAAAAAGGAAGGTCAGAATCTTGTATTTCATGGGGTTGTTCCGGACGAAACCGAAGCAATAACCAAAACGGTTCATGAAACCATAAGCGATTATGGTGCTCAGGTCATCCTGGTAACCGGCGGCACCGGCATTAGCAATAAAGACGTTACCATTGAAGCGGTCCGTCCATTCTTTAAAAAGGAACTTACGGCATTCGGGGCCCTTTTTGCCCAGATCAGTTTTGAACAGATAGATTCTGCCGCTCTTTTATCCCGTGCCACTGCCGGCGTAATCGGAGCAGCTATTGTGTTTTGCATGCCGGGGAGTCTTAAAGCCTGTAAATTGGCTTGCAAGGCCCTTATTTTTCCCGAACTGGGTCATATTGTTAAACATATCCATGAAGATTGACGGTTTCGTAGAAAGTCCAACTTCTGCGTTATGCTGCATTTCGTAATCATTCAACGTACAAAAAGTACGCCTCATGATTACAAAATTTGCACGCCTTGAATTTGAACTTTCTACGAAACCGTCTATATCGGACTTTTTACGAGACCATGAAGATTAGATTGAGTGCCCCGGCCTTAACCCCCGGCGCCTGGATCTCGAAATCCTCGAATTATGAGAGTTTAGGGTAAATTATAGGTACGCGGGCTGTTAAGGCAGAGACGATTTCATAATTGATGGTGTTCAGGCTCGCGGCAATCTCATCAACGGTTATGAATCCATCTCCCTGTCTACCGAAAATTACCACCTCATCTTCTAAATTCACATCAGAAATATGCCCCACATCCAGCATGGTCTGGTCCATACAGACTCGTCCGACAATCGGCGCTCTGCGCCCACGGACCAGCATATGTCCACGAGAAGAGAGCAGACGATTAAATCCGTCCGCATATCCCACGGGAATTGAAGCAATGGTTGTGGATTTTGGGCTTTGATAAGTGCTGCCGTAACTGACCTTGAAACCGGGGGGAACTTTTTTTAAATGAACAATTTTTGATTTTAAAGTCATGGCCGGTTTCAGCACAATTCGGCGTTTATTTACATCATCGGATGGATAGAGACCATAAATCGCAATGCCGGCTCGCACCATATCGAGATGGGTTTCGG
>MAXL01000570.1 GCA_001751005.1 Desulfobacterales bacterium S5133MH16 | reverse complement strand
TATGTCATCGGCGCCGGCGAAGAACAAGACTTTCTGAAACCCGTGCCGCTCCATCTTATCCCCGGTATCGAGCGGGAAGACCTGAAACGTTTTCGGGAATTCAATTTAACCCGTGCCGGTCATGTGGACAGTCTGTCCATGGAACAATTGAATATTATGTTCGGTAGCCGCAGCAACAACCTGTACCATACCGTGCGCGGCATTGACCCATCCCCGGTTCTGCCTGTGGGACAGAAGCTGCCGGTTGTGGTTGCAGATCATGAGTTTGCTGATGACACCAACCATGCGGCGGTGGTGCAAGGCGCATTATATGGACTCGCCGAACGGGCCGGTGCGGATTTGCGTAAGCGGCGGCTGACAGCAAGACGGATCAAGATTCTCCTCGACTATTCCGACGGCAGGCGGATTGCCCGTCAGGCTGTGGCCAATCCGGCCACGGCCAATGATTTTCGCTTGTTTGTTCTGGCAAAGAGAGCGCTTGAACGGGCCTGGAGACGCCGGGTCGGCATCCGGCATCTGCGCTTGATTTGCGACCGTCTGACTTATCCCCCCGCACAGATGGCGCTTTTTGCCGAATATGAAAAAGAAAACGCGATGAGTGACACCCTGATTTTTGCTCTCGACGCGATCCGCCATCGTTTTGGTTTCAACGCAATTCGTATGGGAAGAACTCTTTAACCGTATGTAAAAATATCCAATATCCAATATCCAATATCCAATGTCCAATGAAATGTTCAATATCCAATGAAAGGAAAAATAAAAATGGGTAAAAAAACAAAAGAATACGATTTAGAAGATCGACTCATCAACTTTGCTGTTTTAATGATTGATATCGTTGAAGCACTTCCCAATACAAGGGCAAGCAACCATATAGCAGGGCAACTTGTTCGTTCCGGCACATCGCCAGCATCGAATTATGGCGAAGCACAAAGCGCTGAGTCAAGAAAAGATTTTATTCACAAAATGAAAATAGCTTTAAAGGAGTTGCGTGAGACCCGGGTATGGTTGCGCATAATCCTTAAAAAGTCATTTATAAAACCCTCAACACAAGTGGAATTGGGTTTTTCTGAGTGCCAGGAGTTGATTCGTATCTTTGCCAAGAGCATTTTGACGGCAGGGTCAAAAAGAGCATAAAGAAGGGGGAGCAAAAACCTTTATCTTATAAATACTTGGAAATTGGATATTGAGAATTCGACATTGGATATTATCTGCCCGGTAAGTGTAATACCTTAATTCTGAATTTCGTGTTTCAAATTTCCGGTTTATCCAAGTCAGGTATTACTCATTATGATTCCCCTTACCGTTCGTTCATATTATTCATTGATGTGGGGCACGTGTTCGCCGGAAAGGATTTGCGCGGCTGCCAAACAGCGGGGGTACACGCAACTGGCCCTTACGGATACCGACAATCTTTATGGCCTGTGGCCCTTTTTAAAGAGTTGCGAACGTGAAAACATTACCCCCATTGTGGGTGCGGAGCTGACAGATCCCGTATCCGGATGTCGCGCTGTTTGCCTGGTGGAGAACGAGCAGGGGTATGGCAACCTCTGCCGCCTGATTACGTGCCGTCACTCAGATAAAGGATTTGATCTGAAATCCGCCGTGCCCGACCATGCCCGGGGACTAACCGTCCTAACACAAAACCCTGAGCTTTTGTCGGAGTGGTATGAAGCCGGTGTAACGATCGCAGCAGCAGCGCCAAGAAGGCCCGATGGCACGGCCTTTGAATTGCGGAAGATATCCAAAAACCTTGGTGTGCCGGTTGTGGCCACGCCCGGAAGTTTTTTCCTGGACCCGGATGACGTAAAGATCCACCGTATGCTGCGGGCAATAGACCGTAATACATCTCTTTCCCGGTTAACACCAAAACATGCGGCGCCCTCTGACGCATGGCTGGCGCCGGCATCAGAATATGCCGAACGTTTTGCCATTTGGCCGGATGCGATTCGGGCCGGCCGGGAAATCACAGAACGGCTGACGTTTACCGGTCCCTGTTCCGGACTTGTTCTGCCGCCGTGGGGCAATTCACAAGGACAAAGCGCCAAGCATCGCCTGCGGAATGCTGCGTATAAAGGGGCGCGAAAACGGTATGGTGACGATCTCCCCGAAACCGTTGTGGACCGCCTGGAACATGAACTGCGCATCATCGGAAAAATGGGGTTTTCATCTTATTTTCTTGTGGTTCAAGATATCGTATCCCGCAGTCCGCGAATCTGCGGCCGCGGAAGCGGCGCTGCGTCCCTGGTGGCGTATAGTTTGGGGATTACCAATGTCTGTCCGATCAAACATAATCTGTATTTCGAACGTTTTTTGAACCCGGGCCGCTCGGATCCGCCGGATATGGATATCGATTTTGCGTGGGATGAACGGGATGAAGTTATAGATTCCGTATTAAAGCAGTACAACGGTCACGCTGCCCTGATATGCAATCACGTTGCCTTTCAACCGCGCATGGCCATACGGGAAGTGGCCAAGGTCTTCGGACTCACGGACCCGGAGATCGGCCGGGTCACCAAACGCCTTCCCTGGTTCTGGCGGAAAGCTCATGTGAATGATGATCTGTTGTCCCAACTCAAACAACTGCCCAAGCTTGGCGAATTCGATTTTCCGGAGCCCTGGCAGCAAATTATTCACACCGCCCGGTGCATCATCGGCATTCCGCGCCACCTTTCCGTTCATCCCGGGGG
>MAXL01000569.1 GCA_001751005.1 Desulfobacterales bacterium S5133MH16 | reverse complement strand
GTACGTCTCATTCCTCGGAATTTGCGCGCCTTGAATTTGGAGCTTTTTACTTTGCCATCAAAATCTGACTTTTTACGAGACCGTCAACTGTTATACGCGTAATAAAATTAGTATACCATACGATGTCAAATCGTAAATGCTATTTAATCCAATTATACTCGAACCTCAAGTTTTTTCCTGTTTGTTGTTATTTTCCATTTTTCCCTCCATAAAACATAAATTTGTCTAAATTCATTACTATTTAATAATGTATTTTTTATACATAATTTATATTGACAACAACATTGTCATCAAATCGGAATTGCCCGGCGTCGATAAAAAAGATATCGTTGTCCATGTTAACGGCAGATTCCTTACTATAAAGGGCGAACGTTTATCTGAAAATGAAGTGAAAGAGGATAAATATCATCGCAGGGAAAGGTCTTATGGTAAATTCGAAAGGGTCTTCACCCTGCCGGAAGTGGATCCTGATAAGATCAAGGCAGGTTATAAAAACGGTGTTCTGAAAATCGACATTCCAAAACCCGGGGAACAGAAACCTAAGCAAATTACAGTACAATAAACATTGTTAAACTCTTAACCAAATTTCTTGATTTGAATCAATATAATTTTGTTATTTGACACACAAAATAGTTTCCTCTATAATTCCATGATCATAAAATCAATTATGAGCTTTCACAATCATCATTTCCCAAGCGTTAAAGATTTGACCAAGGAAAAAACATGGATAAAAGCGCAGATGAAAAACCGCCTGCCCCGAAAATTGGAGAGCTATTGGTTAAAGACGGCCTCGTAAAGAAAGAGGATATTGAAAGGGCCCTTGAAATTCAGAAACAAGAAATTAAAGAATCGGAACTGCCTCTGGGCATGCTCCTTGTCAAAAATGGGCTGATAACAAAAAACCAGCTCCAAAAACTCTTGGACCATCCCTATTTGCGAAAATATATCGGGAAGTTAGCGATTGAAAAAGGGTTAATTAATGAGAAACAGATAGAGGATTGTCTCAATAAAAAGAAACCCGATGAGTTGATCGGCCAGGTATTGATAAAACAAGGATATGCCACGGCCGATGATATAAAAGGATTACTAAATCAACAAATTGCCGGAACCAAACTGGGCCAGCTTGCACTAAAATTTGATATGATAACTCAGAAGGATCTGGATGAAGTTCTAAACCGCAAAAACAATCCCAGAGTCCTTGGTGAGATTCTCTGCAGCTTGGATCTTATTAGCCCTATAGATCTTATGCGTTTTCTTAAAAAGTACAACAAGCAGCAGAAACTCGGAGAGATCCTGGTAAAACAGGGGGTCATTAACAAGTCACAGCTTACCGAAGCTCTTTATGAACAGAGACACAGGGCTGAATACTTGGGTAATATACTGCTGGAAAAGAAGTTTATTACTCTTGATGAGTTGTATTACGCATTATCCAAACAGTATAATATTGAATTTAAAAAAGTGGATCAGTTTGATTTGAGTCAGAACCAGATTAATACCCTTGTCAGTTTTATCGGTCTGAATTATGCGGAAAAAAACAAAATCCTGCCCCTATCCCGAGAAGGAAACCAGCTTGTGCTCGGGTTGTCCGATGTGGCTAATCTTAAAATTGTCCATGAATTAAGCTCCCTGTATCCTCACCTTAAGATCGATTGTGTGTTGATAACGGATGCTGACTTTAAAAATATTTTCAAGTCCCTTTACGGCAAGTCTTTGAAGGGTTCGGACGAGGCCGAAGAAATACAGCAAATCGAGGATGTGGAGAGTATTTCAGTTGATCTGGAGGAAAAAACGGATCTCAGAGAAATTACGTCGGAAGTCTACGGTGTTTCCGATGTTAAGGCCCAAGAGGTGGTTAACTATATCATCAGATACGGTATCTTGAAGAATGCCAGCGATATTCATATTGAACGGGACCGCGAAACAGCCAGACTCCGTTACCGAATCGATGGAGTGCTTCAAACATTAAGACAGGACTGGCTTGACGAAAAACTCCAAAATATAACAGGAGCAATTATTTCCAGAATCAAGGTCATGTCCAATCTTGATATCGCTGAAAGACGCCTCCCCCAGGACGGAGCTTTCAGAATAACTTATGTAGAAAAAGAAAATAATAAGAAAGTCGATGTCGACTTAAGAGTTGCTGTATGCCCGGCTATTGTTGGTGAAAATATAACCATAAGGATACTCGATTCCCGCACAGCCAAAGTGGGACTTGGCAACCTGGGTCATTCTAATCATGTGCTTAACCCGTTCAAAAAACTGCTTAAGAGTCCTGCAGGGATGGTCCTGGTCACCGGACCCACGGGAAGCGGCAAGACCTCAACGCTTTACGGAGCACTGCAGTTTATTTACAATCCGGGAATCAAAATCGTTACTGCGGAAGATCCGATCGAGTACAGCATTCCTGGAATTATGCAGACACAAATCCACTCCAAAATTAATCTTACATTTGCAAGACTTCTCCGCTCGTTTCTCAGATCTGACCCGGATGTCATACTGGTGGGTGAAATGCGTGACGAGGAAACGGCAAACATAGGATTTGACGCCGTTCAGACAGGACACCTTCTTTTAAGTACGTTACACACAAACGATGCGGTAGGTGCTATCTCCCGATTACGCGGCCTCAACGTTGACCCCAACCAGATCGCCTCTGGCCTGATGGGAGTGCTTGCCCAGCGGCTTTTAAGGAGGATCTGTACTTCGTGCAGCACAAAGTATATCCCCACCAAAGAGGAATGGAGCTTACTCTTTAACAGTTACCCCTCCGATTTTATTTTCTATACGGCGAAAGGTTGTGAGCTATGTGATTTTACAGGGTATAATGGTAGAACCCTGATTTCGGAGTTTTTTGTGATGAACGAAGATATTGTCCGTGCACTCATTACGGATGCAGGAGAAAAAGAAATTAAGCGTATCGCCATAAACGGTGGAATGAAGACAATGCT
>MAXL01000568.1 GCA_001751005.1 Desulfobacterales bacterium S5133MH16 | reverse complement strand
GCGTGCAAATTTTGTAATCATGAGGCGTACTTTTCGTACGTTGAATGATTACGAAATGCAGCACAACGCAGAAGTTGGACTTTTTACGAAACCGTCAACATTAAAAATAAAATAAAGGAGATTTTTGTATCATGCAAAATGGAAGGATAGCTGTTCCGTCAATGGAAAAAGGCGGACTGGACGGTCAACGGTCAGGACATTTTGGACACTGTGACGTTTTTACCCTGGTAGATGTTGAAGCAGGAGAGATCAAGGGAATCACCACTATCTCAAATCAGAGTCATGTCCAGGGAGGATGTATGGTCCCGGTTAATCTCCTGGCGGAACATAATGTAAATGCTTTAATTGTGGGAGGTATCGGCATGCGCCCGCTTATGGGATTCAGGCAGGTGGGTATCGATGTGTATTACGATGCAGATCGTCCTGAAATAAGACCGGTTGTGGAAGACCTGATCGCTGGGAAACTGTCTGCGATTACGGATGGTCAGGTTTGCGGTGGCGGCCCCGGCGGCGTATGAATAAATATAAACTGATTCGGAGAATGATATAATGAAAATAGCTGTAACATCCAAAGGACCTGACCTTGACGATCAGGTTGATCCTCGCTTCGGGCGGGCCGCATATATACTTGTTGTCAATTCACAAACCTTTGACGTTGATGTATTGGACAACAAAGAAAATGTAAATGCACTTAAAGGGGCCGGCATTCAGGCGGCCGGAATGGTGAGCGATAAGGGAGCAGAGGTTTTGATTACCGGATTTTGCGGGCCCAATGCATTTAAAACCCTGAATGCCGCAAAAATCAAGGTGGCTTCTGATGCCAAAGGCACGGTCAGAGATGCCGTAGAGTCCTTTATTCAAGGGAAATTGACTTTTTCTGATCAGGCAAATGTTGAAGGTCAATGGTAAGAATGTTGGATCGGTTAGTGATTGAAAGGCTGTAATTTTAGGAGATTTATGAAATTTCTGGTTATCGGTGGTGATGCAGCCGGAATGAGCGCTGCAAGCAAAGCAAAAAGAAACAATCCTGATCTGGATATTACCGTACTGGAAAAGACCATGGATGTTTCTTACAGTGCCTGCGGGATGCCATACAACATCGCCGATTCCAACAGGGAAATTGATGATCTTGTTGTCAGACAGGCAAGTGTCTTCCGGGAAAAACAGGATATCAATGTTTTGACCGGTCATTGCGTTGAATCGATTAATCCGCTAACCAAAACCGTTACCGGCATATCGTTGCAGGAAAAAAAGTTCCAATTTTCCTATGACAAACTACTGATTGCAACCGGAGGGTCTCCGATCATACCTGATCTATCCGGTTTTGATCTTCCGGGTGTTTTGGCTTTAAAAAGTCTGGATGACGGGAGAAAAATCAAAGCGTATATAAAAGCAAACACTGTTAAAAAAACCGTTATCGTCGGCATGGGATATATCGGCCTTGAAATGTGTGAAGCGCTCAGGGCCAGATCCATAGAAGTAGATATGGTAAAACCCGGACCCGTGTTTCTGCCATGGATGGAAGAAGAAATGTCTGATGTTGTCAGAAAAGAAGTGGAAACCAATAAGGTAACATTACATCCGGGTTATAAACTGCAAAAGATCGACGCCGAGGGCAAACGGTTAAAGGTAATATGTTCTGATCTTATTCTTGAGGCGGATATGGTTCTGGTTGCCATTGGAATAAAACCAAACAGCGAACTTGCCTCCGGCGCAAGCCTTGATCTTGGCATAAGCAATACGGTTGCCGTGGATAGAAAACTCAAAACTTCGGATGAAAACATATATGCTGCAGGAGATTGTGCCGATGCCTATCACGTTGTTTCGGGTAAAAAAACGTGGATACCTTTGGCGTTAAGGGCGAATCGCGCAGGCTGGGCAGTTGCCGACAACATCTGCGGCAAGGCGGTTGAGCTTCCGGGAATTGCCGGTACGGCGGTGTTTAAGGTGTTTGATCTGGAAGTGGCGCGTACCGGCCTTACCATGAAAGAAGCTGAAAATTTTGGTTTCGAGCCTGCAAAGGTTATGATTAAAACCCGTTCGCGCGCCCATGCCCACCCCGGCGCTTCGATCATCCATGTTCTAATGATCGGCGACAAAAAATCGAAACGTCTCTTAGGCACACAAATGGTCGGCAAGGAAGGTGTTGCACACAGAATTAATTCGATTGCCGTTGCATTGCACGGCCGAATGACCGTTGATGAATACTGCCAAACAGATCTGGCATACGCCCCGCCCTTTGGCCCGGTCTGGGACCCCACACTGACCGCAGCAAATCAACTGCTTAAGAAAATCTAGTTATAAGGATGTAATTTTCTCTATAACCGCCTTTTTTCGAAGCTCTTCAATGTACCCTTTGAGTTCTTTCCCTGTTTTTTCTTTTTTTAAATACTGACCAATTTTATCTTTTACATCTTCATAACCGACAACCGATGCCGGTTTTTTATCCACAACCTTAATCAAATGGTATCCGAAGGGCGTTTCAACGATATCGCTGACTTCACCTGTTTTTAATTTAAATGCAACATCTTCAAAGGGTTTCACCATTTTTCCGCGTTCAAAATAACCGAGATCGCCGCCCTTAATATTGCTCGGACATTCTGAAAACTCTTTGGCGAGCACGGCAAAATCTTCGCCAACCTTCAGCCTTTTTTGGACCTCTTGGAGTTTTGCCCTTTTTTCATCTTTTACTGACTGTTCGGCCTGGGAATCAACCTTGATTAAAATATGACTGGCTCTTACCTGCTCGGATTTCTTGAAGGACTTTGGATGGGTATCGTAAAATGTCCTTATCTCCTGATCAGGAATGACAATCGGCGCCATGATCTGGTTATCAATGAGCTTATTGATGACATAGCCTCGTTCAAGACTTGATTGAAGTTCAGCTTCAGTAAGACCGGATTCACCTAAGGCTTTTTTAAAATCAGCATCATTGGCAAATTTTTGTTTGATCTTTTTAAGATCCGTGGCAATGGCTTCGGTTTCAACAGTGATGCCCTTTTTTCGGCTCTCCTGAAACAGCAGCTCTTCGTCAATCATATTTTCCACAATATCCATTTTGATTTGAGCTAATCTATCATCGGGAATTTGCTGTCCCTGATTTAACATATGCTGTTTTGCCTGATTTAATTTCCGGTCAAACTCGACTTTGGTAATCACGGTTCCGTTAACCACGACCAGTTTCTCAACCATGGGTTCCTTTTCCTCCGAAAAGGCCGTAACCACAGATAGCATTAAAATCAATATTGCCCCGAAATGCAGGACCGACATTTTGTTTAAAAGTGTCATTAAAAATCTCCTTCTGTAGTTCGTTTAAATTTAAAAAACCAAAATCAAAGCGGATGCTTTTTCAGAAAATCCTTGAT
>MAXL01000567.1 GCA_001751005.1 Desulfobacterales bacterium S5133MH16 | reverse complement strand
ATCAAAGTAGCGCAAGGCAAGCTGGATATGAGGGACTTTCATGTTAAGATGTTCGAATCAGCGTTCATCAATAGGTGTATATCGGGTCTTTTTAGGTCCCGTATAAATCTGGCGGGGTCGACCGAGTTTCCATTTGGGATCGTCGGCGCCCTCTTTCCACTGCGCTATCCATCCCGGCAACCTGCCGATGGCGAACATGACGGTAAACATGTTGGTGGGAATCCCCATGGCACGCAGTATGATGCCGCTGTAAAAATCCACGTTGGGATACAGATTATATTCGATGAAATAATCATCTTTTAAGGCCGCTGCCTCGAGTTCCTTTGCTATGTCGAGTAACGGATCGCTAATGTTGAGTTTTTTAAGAACCTTATGGCATATCTTTTTCATGATTCTGGCACGGGGGTCATAAGCCTTGTAAACCCTGTGCCCAAAACCCATGAGCCGAAAAGGGTCTTTTTTGTCTTTAGCTCTTTGAATCGCCCGATGATAATTGCCGCCGTCTTTTTGAATGTCGGTGAGCATTTCGATAACGGCCTGGTTGGCGCCGCCGTGCAAGGGGCCCCAAAGCGCTGCAATGCCGGCGGAAATTGCGGCATAAAGATTAACCCTGCCGCTTCCCACAAGCCGTACCGCCGAAGTAGAACAGTTCTGCTCATGGTCCGCATGAAGAATCCAGAAAATGTTTAACGCGTTAACAAGCTCCTCATCAATTATGTAAGATTTGACGGGAGTATCAAACATCATGTTCAGAAAATTGGCGCAGTACGAGAGATCCGGCCGGGGATAAACCACTTTATGACCTCTCGATATTTTATAAGACATGGCTGCCATGGTCCGCACCTTGGAAAGCAGACGGGTAACCGTAATGTGTATTTCCTCTTCGATGGTCTGGAGTTCGGGGTAAAAGCTTCTTAAAGCGTTTACCATGGCTGAAAGGATTCCCATGGGGTGGGATGCTCTGGGAAAGTTCTGATAAAAAATCTGCATATCCTCATGCACCAGAGAATGGTCATTGAAAAGAATCGAAGTTCGGTTGAGTTCGTCTCTTGTGGGAAGCCTCCCGTTGATTAATAGATAGGTTGTCTCAATAAAACTCGAATGCTCGGCCAGCTCTTCAACCGGAATACCACGATAACGCAAAATTCCCTTTTCACCGTCCATGAAGGTGATGGAACTGATACAACTACCGGTATTGGCGTATCCCGGATCGAGTGTAATCAAACCGGTCATCTGGCGAAGATTTAATATATCGATGGCCTTTTCCCCTTCAGAACCGATTACAATCGGAAATTCATATGTTTTTCCTTCAAATTCAATCTTGGCATATTCGGTCATGGTTCATCCTTATATATGGATCGGTTAAAAACTCTACATATATCTGAATATTGTTATATGGTCAAGCAATGATCAAACAATTGACAGGGTAAACGCATTTGAATCCCAATACAGGGAGAACGCTCCACGACGGCGTGTATCTCTTTCCAATCGACTGAAACTTGTGCTTAAGCACCCGTACACCCGAGCCGCGCCAGAGTTATTAAGAACAATTCGTTGCTAAATTATCCAATTGATTTCTTAAGCCATAATTTCATTCGGCTCGGGCAAACGCGTGCTAAAGCCCTTCAAACAGTCAGTCGGCTTCCAAGAGAAACACGCCGTCGCTACGCTGCACCGAAATCAAATGCGTTTGCTCTGTCAAATAATTGAAAGTAAAGTTTACTTGGATGCGGGGCTGTGGTAAATATAAATAACGTTATAGGGTATTAAACTCCTCGCCCTAAAATAATAAGGAGACATCATGTCTTTTAAAGAAAATCTTTTGCAGAAAATAAACATCGATAAAATGGCGAAACAGGTTATCGCTTCAATTGGTCCCGTGGAGAGTGGCCGCAAGGTTGACAAGAAAATCATGCGCAGTCTTCTGGAAATGGCTTCCTATACATATAAAAGAAAACGTGATCTTGATCTTTTTATCGAGGATGTTGATGCCGAAAAAACCAGGATTCTGGTTCTGGACAATGATCTGGCTATTTACAATACTTCCGTTTATGACGTGGCGATGCGTAAAACCCCTACGGTTAAGGAAATGATGAACCCGTTTAATGTTATTAAAATATTAAAGGATACCGATGTTGTCATCAGTAATAAAGAGGAATCTGTAAAAACAATTCAAAAAGAATGTATCGACCGTTTGGATCTCTCCTACGATGAATCCGATCTCGATGAAATAGTGCAGGACGGCACGACATCCCTGGAAAGAGAATATACAGACGGGGTTATTGAATCTATGTATCTTTTAGCCGAAATTCTGGGTTACACTGCGCCGCCAAAACCCTTCAGAATCGGTCACCATAAAATTGTGGGCGCGTTAACCCAAAAAAAAAGCGGGGAAACTCTGTTCGGTCCCATGGTCCTTTACAGCATCATTCATAACTCTTTAAAATTGATCGAAACGAAGACAGGAAGTTTTGACAGAGAAAAAATTGAATTCATTCAGCAGGTTGCATCAGGAAAGGAACAGGTTTCTTCCGAAGGACCTTTGGTTTTTCAATATTTAAAGAAAACGGCCTTATTACAAAGCCGTTCTCTTTAATTGATAAAAAAATCCTCTTTTTTGTTTCACCATTTTTATTTTTCCGTCCGCTTCCAGGACACTCAGATATTTGTTCACTTCATTAATCTGCAATCCTAAAATTTCAGACAGGTCTTTTAACGTACACGGACGCCTGGCAATGGTTCCCAAGATGGCAGATTCAGTGTCCGTGCGATAAGAAAGAAGCTCCTTGCGTTCAGACACATCAGCGATTATGGCAACATTGTCAAGCTGCCAGAAATTCATAATATGTTCAAGTTCCTGCCGGGTGGCCGCACGAACCGTTGAGACCGGCCCGGGCCTGTCAAGGGTGTTAAGCTGAACCTGATCCGGTTCAATTTTTTCAATGGCCTGTTTTAAAGCGGTTAATTCATGTTCGGTATCATTCATGCCGGGAACTATAAAGATTTCCAGCCAAATTTGCCCGCTGTATTCTTTGCGGAACCTAACTAACCCTTCAATAATTTTATCAATGTCTAACTGAGGATACGGGCGGTTTATCTTCCTGAATATTTTTTTCGTTGCAGCATCCAGTGAAGGTATTACAACCGCAGCATCCTTAATATCTTCCCGAACCTGTTTTATAGAAAATAATGTGCCGTTTGTCAGTACGGCCACGGGAATATTATGGATATGATTTGTGATAAAATGTAACACATCACCGATGTTTGAATTCAAAGTCGGTTCACCTGAACCGGAAAAGGTAATATAATCCGGCTTTGGATTATTTGCAAAATAGAAAGTAAGTTCCTCTTTAACCGTGGTAAACGGCACATACTCTTTTCGCTCCAATATCAAATTGGTTGTACGACCGCATTCACAGTAGATACAATTTAATGTGCAGGTTTTCAATGGAACCAGGTCAACACCAAGGGAAATCCCCAACCGCCGTGAAGGAACCGGACCGAAAAGGTGATTATATTTCATTGTTCTCGGAACTATCTCCTCGCTTTAAAACCAGATCAACTATCTCATCTAATTCATTTATTTTGATGATATCCAGATCCTTCTTGATATCTTCCGGAATATCTTTGATGTCGGCTTCATTTCTGGCGGGAAAAACTATGGACTTTACTCCGGCCCTGTGAGCTGCCAGAACTTTTTCCTTTACCCCCCCCACCGGAAGAATTCTGCCGGTTAAGGTCAATTCTCCTGTCAGTGCAGTATCTCTTTTACAGGGGCGGTTTGTTATCAAAGATATAAGAGCTACCGCGATGGTCAGGCCGGCTGAAGGGCCATCCTTGGGAATTGCGCCTGCCGGTACATGGATATGGATATCATGCTCTTCGAACATATTGTCGGAAATATTTAATAATTCAGCATTACTTCGAATATAGCTCATTGCCGCCTGAGCAGATTCTTTCATTACATCACCCAGAGAACCGGTTAAGATAAGATTTCCTTTTCCTTTCATCTTGGCGGCCTCGATGAAAATAATCTGCCCGCCCGCCTCGGTCCATGCCAGGCCTGTTGCCACGCCTATTCTTTCTTTGGCTTCAGCGACTTCAAAGTAAAATTTTCTGGGACCCAGCAGGCTCTCGACCATTTCGGGAGTTATCATTTTCGGCTGGTTTTTATTTCTATGGCTTAAGATTTCCCGGGCAATTTTGCGGCAAATGGACGATATCTGGCGTTTAAGATTCCTCAGTCCTGCTTCTCTTGTGTATTCCCTGATGATTTTGTGGATTGCCTCTGAAGTAAAAACAGGCGGATTATCCGAAAGGCCGGCTTCTTCTATTTCTTTGGATATTAAGTAGTTAGAGGCGATTTTTTCTTTTTCTTCTTCAGTATACCCCAAAAGGGTAATGACCTCCAGCCGGTCCAGGAGCGGGCCGGGAATCAGATCAAGGGCGTTTGCGGTGGCGATAAACATAACACGTGACAAATCAAAGGGAACATCCAGATAATGATCAACAAAATTAGTATTCTGTTCAGGATCGAGAACTTCCAACAATGCAGCAGCAGGGTCTCCTTTGAAGTCACGACCGATTTTGTCGATTTCATCAAGCATAATAACCGGGTTCTTGGTTTCAGCACGGCGAATTTCCTGAATGATTCTGCCGGGTAATGCACCGACATAGCTTTTACGATGCCCCCTTATTTCAGACTCATCTTTCATTCCGGCCAAAGACATACGTACGAATTTTCGTTCCAGACTCCGGGCAATTGACATCCCCAGAGAAGTTTTCCCGGTACCGGGTGGTCCGGCAAAACAGAGAACAGGACCTTTGGGCTCCAGCCGAACCATTTTCTTGAACAGCGCTTTCCGGATAGTCGATCTGATCTCATCAAGCTTCAAAGGTTTTGTCAGGTAGTGGTATGATCCCTTTTTCATGGCCTCAATGGCCGTTGACACCGTGGCGTATCCGGTGATGATAATCACTTCCGTGGCCGGATTAATGTCCTTTGCTTTTTCCAGGACCGCCATACCATCGACTTTTCCCATTTTAAGATCAGTTACAATAACATCAAAGGCGCTTTGTTCCAGAAAATTCAGGGCTTCAACTCCGCTGGCAGCGGTATTGACCTGATAGCCGTCTTTTTTAAAAACATGCTCCAAATTCCGGCGGGTAATTTTTTCATCATCCACAACCAAAATCTTATGCCGGCGGGACATCTTTAATATTCTGACTGCAAGATGTTCGAGAATCCGATCTTTAATCTGAGCCAGCCCATAATGTTCTTCGTTCAAGATTGATTCGGCCCGTTTAATATCAAGATTGTCGTCGGTCATTTTATTCCAGGGAAGACTGACCAGATAATCGATATAATTTATACCGATGGTATATTCTGCACTGGAAGGACTGGTTTTATAAAGCCTTTCTATTTCTTTAAATGTCACTTTTTCTACCTGTTCCGGCATCTTAGATTTAATGACATTTTCTTTTAATTCATCTATCTCCGATGATAATTCCTCTGTTCGGCCCTTTTCTCTTTTAAATATGCGCATGATTTGTCCTCACTCAGATTTTTCTCATTATAAAACAGATTAAGATTAGGCACGCAACGGTTTTTCTTGGAGGTAAATATAAAAACAGGGTTAACGTTACAATCTGCAATATTGTGATTCTTTTGTGCAATATATTATAACATTTTGTATTTACTATATAAAATTCATGAACTTGAAAAAGCATTGCAAATTGTAACGGTTAAAGCCTGGTCCTTTCTCACCCCGAGGTCACAAAAAATACTAATAATATCAATAAGATATGGTAGTATTGATAGGGTTGGCACGGAAGATGCTGTATTACATCAGCAAAAAGGAAAAAAACTTTTAACACATCTTTCAGAGGAGGAAACCAACCATGTTTAAATTTAAAGAAACTTTCGACAGATTGATGACGGCAATAACTTTCGCAGAAGCCGGTGAACATGAAACAGCTCTGGATATCATGCATGACAAACCGGAAAAGAGAATTCGAAAACAGACAGTTATCCGTATCCGGAGCAGAAAAGAAACCCGACCGAGAATGCGTATTTAGCAGTGCTGATGTGTTAGACTGCAAAAGGGGATAAAAATGAAAAAAGTGTTATTGGCCATTGACGGAATTACGCCTGATAGAAAGACATTTCGCTATGCGGTTGAACTTTGCAAGCGGATAAAGGCGGAATTAAAGGTTTTTCAAATTATCCGGCCGCAAAATTACAGTAAATACCTCAAAGAAATGCGACAAAAGACCGACCATGCCCGGATGTATATCCAAGGTTCCATGGTGGCAGCGGCTTTTGCAGAAGCCGGCGAACACGAAAGTGCAAAAGAAATCATGGCCGAAGCCTCAGAGCAAATTAAACACCTTTTGTCGGAATCGCAAAAAGAAGGTGTTTATTGTCACTTTTCAATGAAGCGGGGTAGCCCAGAAAAAGAGATTATTAATTATGTCAATCACCATAGGGATGTTGTTTTAACCATTTATAATTCTTCTGCTGAAGATGTGGATAGAACGGGTATTTTGTCTAAAAAGAAAAAGGCGATCACCAGCATAAAAGAGAAGCTTGCTGTTCCGCTGGTGGTTGCTAATGCGAAATAAAAAAAATGTAAAAATAAATTGATGACAGGAGGTTATTACAATGGCAGGAATTTTTGGGAAAATAAGACAAAAGTTGAGCAGGGCCGGAGATAAAATGGACAAGTATCAGGAGGCAATCACATTTGCCGAAGCCGGTGAATCCGATTATGCCATGGAGACAATGACGGAGCAAAGAGAAGAACAGGAACCCACAAAGCTGCTGGTTATGGGCAGAGAAAGCACTTTCTCCAAAGAGATAATCGACTATGCCCTGGAAATGGCGCAACGAATGTCTTATGAAGTTCTGGCCTTAAATACTGCTCATTTGTCCTGCGAAACTTTCAAACTGTTTTCATCTTCACGCAATCAGGTCTGTGAAGAGTTTAAGAGCATGTCTGAAAAAAGTGCCGGCCTGTTTCAGGAAGCAGCCGCTGAAAAAGGGATACCTTTTGATCATGTGGTGATGTTCAGCGAGCCGGAAGAGGCACTGGAATCCATCAACAGAGAGCATAAAGACATTGCTTTTGTGGTTTCGGAATCGGTGGAAGATCGTGGGGAAAGCAGAATTGAGGAAGGCGAACGACTCCGCCGTAATCTTTACGTTTATTCCATGGTGTAATAAGCCATTGGGTATTCGAAGTAATTAGCTGATTTTAAATCCACAATGGCGCAATCACCGTTGGTGGATGACAATAGTTCGTAAAACCATAGTCTATAGACCGCATGTAAGCTGAAATCCGGCCTTTGTAAAAAGGCCGGATTTTTTTACCCCTCATCCTTCTACAAAGCATTACATTCTGCAACACCCTATTCTTTTTTGCAACACCATATAATAATCTGAAACTATTATAGAAAATGATTTTTGCTTTAAATCTATTGCATTTTGCAACATCCAATTCATAATTTTATCAATGGTCGTGTCTTTAATAAATCTAACGATATCAGGAAGATCTATTACGGTTAATGAAGTTGGCACGAATGATGCTGACTCCTGAAGCAAAAATTATGTAACACAACAGATGATGAACTCGTAAAAAGTCCGATTTAGACGGTTTCGTAAAAAGTTCAAATTCAAGGCGTGCAAATTTTGTAATCATGAGGCGTACTTAT
>MAXL01000566.1 GCA_001751005.1 Desulfobacterales bacterium S5133MH16 | reverse complement strand
TCCATGCCATGGTCAATAAGAAGGGCATACCCTCGGCTTCCCATTATTTTAAGGGCGCTGTCGAGTATCAGGGAGTTTGCTTCCCTGGATCCTGAGGGGGACTTTATGCCGAGATCCACGGAACCGGGCCGGTTTACATAATGTGCGTGATATATGACTTGATCCATGATCTCAGGATCTTTAAAATAGACCATGCCGCAGCTCATGGGCATATAAAACTGCTTATGTCCGTCTACTGTTACGGAATCGGCAAGTTCTATTCCTTTAAGAAGATGGCTGTATTTTTCCGACATCAGGGTCGGACCTCCCCAGGCGGCATCAACATGAAAATGGATTGAATTTTCCGCACAAATCTCACCCAGTGTTGAAAGCGGGTCCACCGAACCGGTTTCCGTGGTCCCTGCAATACCCACAACAGCAAGGATTGCTGTTTTCTCATTGCTGTTTTTTATCTCTTTAATGGTTCTATTCAGACTGCCTATATGGATCCGGCTTTTTTCATCCACATCCACGGCCACAATGTTGTGGTTGCCGATCCCTAAAACCCCGCCGGCCTTGTTAAGAGAATAATGGCCGCGTCTGGAAACAAGGACCACGCTCCTTTGGATTCCGTATGCCTTGTATGCAGCCTGAAGACCCTCTTTTTCCACACCGTCAAAGCCGTTTTTGGGTGCAAATAAAACGTTTCTGGCAATCCAAAGCGCCGTCAAGTTGGATAATGTGCCATTTTCTGTAAAGCAGCCGAGGGTCGTATTTGGGCTCTGGATATGTTCATTATAAAAAGCATCGCTTTTTTGGTAAATCAATCGGTGAATTTTGGCAAGTACCTGTTTTTCCACAACTGAAACCACCTTGGAAGTTTCGATTTTAACCACATTTTGATTCAGAGCGGCGACAATGGTTTTAAGGTGGACCATGAAAAAGGGGATGGCAGAAGTCATGTGGCCCACAAAATATGGAGAGGCTACGTTGACTGCATAAGGTGCGATATCTTCGATAAGGTCGGTAATGACGTCCGTCAGTTTTTTCTCGGGATTCTTACTGATCTGGATGTCTGTAAACTTTTTGGATAGATCCAGAAGGCTGACCTCTTCGGTGAATCCCACGTGTTTTTTAAGAAAATCTTGAAGCCCGAAAAGTATCTGCTCCATGTATTTAATCAATGTAGCCTTAGCAGCGTCATTTTCAGGCCTTATAAACGTTCTTCTTAGAGTCTGCCAGTCGGCGATAAGCTCTTTCTGTGGGGTGATGGCGTTTTTTTTCTTCATTATGTTTTAGTAGCATGACCAGTTTTTGTTGCCAAGTAAATCTTTTAAACTCTTCTAAACCGGATATTTTATTATCAGTAGTCGCCACAATTTATTGAGAAGTTACTGTTTGACGATCTAACAATCTGACATATCAGCATATCTTTCAAACAAAACACAAAATATTAAACACCAAACACTTGATGAATCTGACCTTTTGCGAATCCATCAACAATAAATTATGAGATTTCTATCAAAAATCGACTTAGTTCCCTTGACAACAGCTTGCTTATTTGGCATGTATTTTTTTTATAAATTTAACTGTTTAAATACTTTAAGATTTGTCCTGATCTTATGGATCGAAAAAAATGATTCCACGAATGTAAACTTTAAACTTTTTTAAATCACAATAAACATAAACAGAAGGGAGGACGCATGATTGTAGTTAAGAGAAAACCCTTTGAAGAAATCAAGACCATGTTAAAGGACTACAAAAAGGTTCTTACTTTGGGCTGTGGTACGTGTGTCGCTGTCTGCCTTGCCGGTGGCGAAAAAGAGGTGGGGATTCTCAATGCCGAGCTAAGCATGGCACGAAAAATTGATGGGAATCCTATTGATCTTGGGGCTACCACTTTGGAGCGACAATGTGACATGGAATTTCTGGATGAACTTGAAAACGTGGTTGATGAATATGAGGCGTTGCTATCTATGGCCTGTGGTGCGGGGATCCAGTTTTTGGCGGAAAGATATCCAAACAAACCGGTACTGCCTGCCGTAGATACGACCTTTATCGGGGCAAACAGGGATGTGGGATGGTACGAGGAAAAATGCCGGTCCTGCGGTAGCTGTGTACTGGGTTGGACAGGCGGCATATGCCCGGTGACTATGTGTGCCAAGGGTCTATATAACGGACCCTGCGGTGGAACCGACAACGGCAAGTGCGAAATTCACCAGGATCAGCCATGCGCCTGGTTCATGATATACGAGCGCCTGGCCGCACAAGGCCGTCTGGATTTAATCATGGAGTTTCAGCCGATAACCGCGTGGCAAAACCAGAAACCGCGGACATTGGTGCAGCCGGGTTACGAGAAACAGAAGGAAGCCGGGTAATATTTTAGTCGTTGAATGATTAAGTGGTGAGAAGACTGTATATCGTTAATATTTACGATTCAACCCATAACTGAAGAATGAATTCTGAAATAAGTAGAGGGGAAGCCAATGAAATCAGGAAGTAACTTGGAAAAAGTTTTAGAGGCTGGCCATTTTGCATTTACAGGTGAGTTGGGTCCTCCCCGGGGCACCAATGCCGAAGAGGTTAGAGAAAAGGCCCAACACCTAAAGGGGAACGTCGATATGGTAAATATTACGGACAACCAGACCGCTGTTGTCCGTATGTCGAGCTGGGCGGCATGTTTGATATTAATTCAGGAAGGGCTGGAGCCGAATTTTCAGATGGTCTGCAGGGATCGAAACCGTTTGGCCATGCAAGCCGACATTTTGGGAGCCTATACCCATGGCGTGAGAAACATGCTGTGTCTTTCCGGCGACCATTGTATGTTTGGCGACCACCCCGATGCCATGGGAGTCTTTGATATAGATTCCATACAACTTGTCAACATGGTTAAGACAATGCGTGATGAAGGCAAGTTTCAGTCCGGTGGGGACATAGAGGACCCTCCTAAAATCTTTATCGGTGCGGCCGCCAACCCGTTTGCTGAACCATATGAATGGCGCGTACACCGTCTGGCTAAAAAGATTAATGCCGGAGTCGACTTTATCCAGACCCAGTGTATCTATAATATGGACAGGTTTCGGAAATGGGTAAAACAAGCCAATGACATGGGTTTGACGGAAAAGGTCTATATTTTAGCCGGAGTGACGCCTATGAAGAATGTCGGTATGGCCAGGTACATGCAAAAGAAAGTACCTGGAATAGAGGTCCCGGAAAAGGTTATCGATCGGCTGAAGGGGGTTGGAAAAAAGAAAGTGGCGGATGAGGGCATCAAGATCGCCTGCGAACAGATCGAGGAATTCAAGGAAATGAAAGGGGTTCATGGTGTGCATATGATGGCCATTGAATGGGAACACATGGTCCCTGAAATCGCCGAACGGGCAAAAGTATTGCCCAGACCTAAAGTCTAAGAAACTGAATTTTTCGATTGGAAGGAATAGGCAATAACCAATAATCAAAGGAGTTTCCAATTGAGCGCTAAAGACAAAAAAATTATGGTTATAGGAGGAGGGATTGCAGGCCTCACAGCCGCCTGGGAGCTTTCACGATTTAATATCGATGTGGAACTCATTGAGAAGACGCCATTTTTAGGCGGATATGCAATCCAGTACTGCTGCAAGGCCACGGATGAATGCCGGCAGTGTGGGGCGTGCACGGTGGAAGCAATGCTTAAAAACGTGGTTAATGAACCTAAAATCAAGGTTCACCTTGCAACAGAGGTGGAAAAAATTAATAATAGCGGAAGGTTTTCGGTTGATTTAAAAAAGAGTTCTTATAAACCGGATTTCGCGACAGAAGGGGTTATCAGAGGATATTCAAAAAATAATTCTCCCCTTCATGTGATTGTTGATAAGGAAAAATGTGAAGGAAATCCGGACGCCGTCCCTGAAGGTGCAGTTGAACTTGATACCATGGGTTTTTCCGGCAAGTTAGATGTTGATGCTGTTATTCTCGCAAGCGGCTTTCAGCCCTTTGATGCTGAACAAAAGGGAACCTACGGCTATAAAAAATTTCCGAATGTTGTCACCGGTATGGACCTGGAACGTATTATCAGAGAAAATGCCACTGTTGTAAGACCGTCTGACGGCAAGACTGCCCAAAAGATCGCCTTTATTCAATGTGTGGGAAGCAGGGATGAACGTCTCGGACATCTGTGGTGTTCACAGGTTTGTTGCCCGTATGCTTTGAGGATGGCCGAAAGAATCAAACATAAAAATGCGGATGCGGAAATAACCGTGTTTTATATGGATATCCAGAATGTTGGCAAAGACTATGCCGGATTTTATGAAAAATGCAAGACGGAGTTTCGTTTTGTCAGAAATATTCCGGTGGATGTCTTTCCCATGGAAAATGACTCCCTTTCAATGCGCTACATGAACGAAGAGGATGGCCTTTGCATTAATGAGGAGTTTGATCTGGTTGTCCTGTCTGTTGGAATAGTGCCCGGTCCCGACAATAGCAACATGTCAGACCTTTTTGATGTTGGCCTCAATGAAGATGGGTTTTTTACCGGCATTGACAAGTTAAACAGTACGTCAACCTTAAAGGACGGCATTTTTCTTGCTGGAACAGTTGCAGGCCCCAAGGACATAGCGGCCTCTATGGCCCATGCAGGCCAGGCAGCCAGTGAGGTTATTAAACATTTGGGGGTGAGCTAATGACAGATATGAAACATACAGATATGGAAGAAATAAATATCGCCACCGATGTGCTGGTTTTAGGTGGAGGATTAACGGGTATAAAGGCTGCTTCTGAAATTGCCGGTTCAGGGTATAAGGTTATCCTGGTTGAAAAAGACGCTGAATTGGGAAGTCAGAAAAGACCGGAATCCTTAATTGGTTTAGAAGAAGAGTATAAGGGACTGCAAGATCTTGAGGATAAGATAAAGACGGATAGTAATGTTGAAATTTTAACTCAAGCCAGCCTTGTCAGTGCGGCAGGGGTTACGGGAGACTTCATCGCCAGACTATCAAAAGGGGAAGAAGTCATTGAACATAATGTCGGGGCCATTGTGGTTGCCACCGCCTTTGCCACCGGGGCCTTGAACGAAAAATACGGACTCTCCCCGGCAGATAATGTGCTGACACAAAGCCAAATGGACGAATTACTGGCCTCTGAAGCAGATAAAGAAAAACTTGCAAACAAGGCCGTAGCTTTCCTTGTCGGCCTTGGCCAAGAGGGGAATCCCCTGGTGTTGGAAAGGGTCCTAAGAAGCGTTCTTGCCCTCCAGGAAATAGACGGGTGTGATGTTTACATTTATGCCGGTGAGTTAAAGGTGGCTTCCAATGGACTTGAACGCATGTATAAAGAGAGCCGGGAAAAAGGAGCCGTTTATTTTAAGTTGACCGAAAAACCTGAAATCATCGAGAATGGCAAGACCATTTCTTTTTTTGATACGGTTGCCAGACGCGACATAGAAATTTCGCCGGATTTCATTGTGGTTGAAGAGGAACTCCGTGCCGATCAATTGAATGAGGAGATTGCCGAAATTCTTAGAATCAATGTCGGTCCATCGGGATTTCTGCAAAATGACAATGTTCATTTTTTTCCGGTTCGATCCAATCGAGAGGGAATCTTCGTGGCCGGTTCAACTCGGGAGATTTCAGGCTTGCCGTCAGCATGGACCGATGTTGAAAATATAGCCGTTGAGGTCAGGGATCTTCTTGGCGATGGGAAGAAAAGCGTTGCAAAGAATAAAGCGGTTGTTGATGAAACTAAGTGCGTCATATGCCTGACATGCTACCGGTGTTGTCCCCACGGGGCTATTTATTGGGGCGATAAGAAGGCCATTATATCGCCTGTGGCCTGTCAGGGATGCGGTATATGTGCCAGCGAGTGTCCCATGGATGCCATCCAGATCGGTGGATTTGATGATGGGGCAATGAATGAAGAGGTCAAAAACGGTGTTGTATCCGGTAACGGAACGCCCCGTATCATTGCGTTTTGTTGTCAGAATTCGGGCTTTGAGGCCGGAGAGATGGCCGATGTATTTAAGCTGCAACTCCCCGACGGCCTTCGAATGATAAAGGTTCCCTGTGCAGGAAAGATAGATCTCGATTATATATTAAATGCCTTTGTTGCAGGGGCTGACGGTGTTATGGTCATGGCCTGTCATCCGGGAAATTGTAAGTCCGAAAACGGAAACACATATGCACAGTGGCGGGTTAATGATGCATACCGGATGCTGGAAGAGGTAGGGCTTGAAAAGGACAGGCTTTGCTTTGTGGGCACGGCTTCAAATATGGGAAGCGGCTTTTCTTCTATTGTTGTCGATATGGAAAAAAGAATAAATGAATTAGGTTTAAGTCCGTTAAAATAAATAGGATATGGAGGATTATCCGATATGGCTGAAGAAGCAATCAAACTTGGAGGTAAAAGGAAAAGTGTTTTTCTGGACAAGGTAAAGGAGCTTCTCCCGGATGGGGGGAATCTTAATCTTTGTCTGACATGCGGAGCATGTTCTTCAGGGTGCCCTGCCACGGGTCTGGCAGATATGGACCCCAGGAAGTTTCTACGCATGGCCGCCCTGGGCATGGACGAAGAAATTACAAGTACGCCCTGGGTATGGATGTGCACCGGTTGTCAGCGGTGCATTTATGTCTGCCCCATGAAAATAGATATTCCCCAACTGGTTTATGAAGCCAGGGCAAGCTGGCCCAGGGAAGAACGTCCCAAGGGGATTTTAGGATCATGCGACATGGCATTGAGAAATGCCAGCGGCAGCGCCATGGGCACATCTGAGGAAGACTTTAAGTTCGTTGTAGAAGACGTGCTTGAAGAATATCAGGAAGCACAGCCGGAATTTAAAGATATGCAGGCGCCAATCGACAAGAAGGGGGCTGAATTCTTTTTGAACCAGAATTCCCGAGAACCGGTGACCGAACCGGACGAAATGCCGCCTCTCTGGAAGATTCTCCACCTGGTAGGGGCAGACTGGACCTATGGGAGTAAAGGTTGGGGCGGAGAAAATTACTGTATGTTCCTGGCTGACGACAAATCTTGGGAACATGTTACCCGGATCGCAGCTAATCAGGCTGACGAGCTTGGGTGTAAAGTTTTTCTCAATACAGAGTGAGGGCACGTAACCTTCTCAGTCCTGGCAGGACTGAAAAAATTCAATATCGAACATGATTTTGTAGTTAAAAACATTTACGAATATTATGCTAAATGGATTCGTGAAGGAAAACTCAAGGTCAATTCAGACTGGAACAAAGATTTGAAGATCACGTTTACGGTCCAGGATCCGTGCCAGATCGTGCGTAAAAGTTTTGGTGATCCAATTGCAGAAGATTTGAGATTTATCGTCAAATCGGTAGTGGGAGAAGAGAATTTTATTGATATGACTCCGAACATGTCGAATAACTATTGCTGCGGCGGCGGCGGCGGTTTTCTCCAGTCAGGATATCCGGATGAACGTCGTGCTTACGGCAAGCTCAAAGCAGACCAGATTCTGGCTACCAAAGCGGATTACTGTATTGCTCCGTGCCACAACTGCCATGCTCAGATTCATGATTTATCAGAGCAACGCGACCATGCATGGGGTACGGTACACCTGTGGACGTTGATATGTCTTTCCCTGGGAATTCTCGGGCCAAACGAAAGAGAATACCTTGAAGACGATCTCAAGGAAGTTTTGGTTTTTCATCCGGAGACCGCGATGTAGTAACCGCCTTTTGCAGCTAACGAGTTTTAATAATACAATTTACAAATCAATTTTCTGATGCAGGTTTATTGCGTATTAGGCGATGAACGGGTAATTCGCTCAAAATCTCCCATCATATTTTCGGCGGTAATGAGGCGGCTTGGAATAAAAGCGGCGTACGTGCCGTTTAAAATTGCTCCTGACCAGATCGCTCAGGCGTTGGAAAGCATTAAGGTTCTGAACATCTCCGGCGCGAATGTTTCGATTCCTTATAAAGAAGAAGTCATACCCCATTTAGATGTCCTTTCAGAGGGAGCAGACATTATCGGCGCGGTTAACACAATCGTACGTAATGGTGATTTATTTAAAGGTTACAACACCAACGCCATCGGTTTCATGGACGCTTTAAATGACGCGCGGTTTGATGTGGAAGGCAAATCCGCTCTTATTTTCGGTACAGGCGGAGCAGCCAGGGCAATTGTATTTATTTTAAACTGGCTGCGAACAACCTCTGTTTTCGTAGCCGGCCGTAACCAGGAAAAAACCGGTCAGCTTGCAGATCGTTTTGGCGGAGAAGCAATACCGCTTGATTCTCTTGAAGACCGAACTCTTACCGCAAACATAGTGGTTAATGCCACCTCTGTTTCAAGTCCTGATGAGTCGCCGGAGATGGCTGTATTGCTTGAAAAATTCAAGGTAAAGGATTGCGAATTGGTGCTCGATCTTAACTATGACCGAAGTAAGAATTTCTGGCAGGATATAGCCCGGCGCAACGGCGCACGGTTTATTGATGGTTTATCTACGCTTGCATATCAATCAAGACGCACCTTGGCCCTCTGGACCCGCATTCAGGCACCCCCGGAGGAATTCCTGAAAGCGATTGATGAAACTTTGTGAAGTTAGATCACTTCAACCGCACCAGGGTGGGTTTAAGTCACTGTTATCCTGAATGGATGTTCCGTGCCGGCTTATCCGGGCTAGGCTTTTGTAGGAAGAAGAACCGTAAATTCTGTTCCCTTGCCGGGAACGCTCTCCACATCAATAAGGGCGCCTATTGAATCTATAAGTCCCTTTACGATGGGCAGCCCAAGGCCGGTGCCTGTAATATACCTCGTCTTTTCGTCTTTGACCCTGTAAAATCTTTCAAAAATCTTATCCAGATATTTATCTTCTATACCAAATCCGTTATCTTTAATTTTTACACGCACGTTGATTCCGGCCATATCAACTTCCACTTCAATTTTTCCGCCTTCCTGAGTGTAATTAATGGCATTGGTGATAAGGTTCCCGAAAATACTTTCCAGAGCAATGGGATCGGCAAAGAGTTCAGGAAGCGGATCTTTTGGAAGTTCAATCGTAAGGAACTGGTTTTTTTTCTCTGCCTGGGCTCTTAAAAAATCTACTATATTTTCCAGAAGCTCTCCGAGCCTAACCACTTGAGACTCATGACAAATAATCCCTTCCTCGATACGGGAAAGATCGAGCAGATCTCCGATCAGAGTAATCAATCCTTTTGTCTTTTCCCTGGCACGGTCAAGTATATGCTGGTCTTGCGCAGATTCTTCACCGACCATATCTTTGATTACCAGGGCAAGCTGCTCGTGAATGGTTGAAAGCGGTGATCGCAGTTCATGGGAAACCTTTGCCACGAATTCCGATTTAAGCTGATCCAAAAGCTTCATGGCAGTGATATTCACAACATTTAGAACTGCTCCAAGGCACTCCTTTCTCTCTCCCAAGACCGGCTGCCCGGTTGCCATAAGATATTTTTCATCTGAAAGAGAAAACTCATAATCAGGAATATCATCGTAGTCCACATGTTTTCCCTGCGAGATTTCCGTTACAAGATTACAAAGTTCTTTATCCGGCACATAGTCTTCTATGGGGTTGCCCGTTTTCAGACCGGGATCAAGACCGAGAAGCTTTCTAAAGGCCGGATTCATCAGAACCACCTGGCCCTGTGAATTTGTTACAACCACACCGCTCGGAAAAGATTCTAAAATAGTATGTATGCGGCTTTTCTCTAAATCCAGATCAGACAGTGTCCTTCTTCTTTCCTCCTCCAGCTTTTCAGCCTCCCGTCTGAGACTAATCTTTTCCCAGGCGCGATTAACTACAATACGTAATTGCTCCGGCTCAAAGGGTTTGGAAATAAAATCATAGGCCCCCAGTTTCATGGCCTCAATGGCTGTTTCTATCGTGGCATATCCTGTGATCACGATGACCTGAATTGCCTCGTCCAGCACACGAATGTGTTTGAGAACCTCCAGTCCGTCCATTCCCGGCATCTTCAAATCCAGAAGCACGATGGAAGCTTTCTCCTTTTCCAGGACAGCCAACCCCTCATCCCCGCGAGATGCCTTTAGAACCTGGAAACCGATTCGGGTAAGGATTCGTTCGGATGCATCCCGGATATCCTGTTCATCGTCCACAACCAATATTATGGCGTCAGATTTTATCTCCACTTTCTTCTCCTTCGTTTCCCTTATCCGCAATGGGAAACTCAATAATAAATGTCGTTCCTTGTCCCGGCTTGTTTTTTGCCATGATATTGCCGCCGTGATTTTTCACGATACTGTAAGCCAGACTGAGACCCAAACCGGTCCCCTTTCCTTCTTCCTTGGTGGTGAAAAATTGTTCAAAAATGTGGGGAAGAATATCCTCGGGTATTCCAGGACCTGTATCGGATATTTCTATGCAAACCCGGTTGCCATCCGGCATCAGGCTGCTTTTTACCGTGAGTCTCCCCTTTTCCTTCATGGCCTGGGCGGCATTGAGAATGATGTTCATAAACAAATGATTAAGCTGCTGGATATCAGACTGAACATGGGGGAGTGAATCGTCCAGATCTTTTACTATTTCTATATTATGGAACAGGGTCTGGCTTTCGAGAAGAAACAAAGTCCGGGAAATCGCATGGTTGACGTCATGAGGTCGCATTAAATGGCGGGTCTGCCTCGTGAATTCCAGCAGTTCCTTCACCGTATCACGGCATCTTTGGGCGTCTTTCAGGATGCGGCCTAAGTCTTCTTTGGCCCCCTCCTCCAGGTCATATTCTTCCTGCATAAGCTTGGCAAACAGAGTAATTCCTCCCAGGGGGTTGTTTAACTGGTGGGCGACTCCTGCGGCCAGTTTTCCAAGAGAAGACATCTTTTCCGCCTGCAGGAGCTGAATCTGGGTATTTTCCAACTCATTTTTTATTCGAAACTCCTCGCGCATATCACGAAAGAAACCGATGGTCGCTATTTTCTGCCCTTTTTCATAAATTTTGGATGCATTCAGTTTGATGGGAATGGTTTCACCGTTTTTACTTATAACGTCTGTATAATATAATTTAAGTTTTCCCTTGCCGCCGTATTCTCCACTTCTAAGCTTTCGCATAACCTCAAATGCTTGGTCGCCGGGGTAAATATCTCGAACATTGAGCGTATTGAGCGCTTCATCTTCAGTGTAGCCGAAAACCTCAACTGCTGCATCGTTAAAGATGAGAATCTTTCCTTTCATATCAGCAGCAATTACACAGTCTACAGAGCTTTGAATGAGATTTCGTAATAAGGCATTGGAACGCTGCAGATTCTCTTCAAGCCCTCCTCTGGTGGGGAGATCAAAATCCATGCTTACAAAGGCTTCAATGTCATTTCCGGAAAAGATTGGATACGCAAAATAACAGGGCATTTCATCCAGATCTAAAGAGTTTACCGATTGGGGCGTTAAAGCGGGTTTTTTTTTCTCAAGAGCCATCTTTACCGAACAATTTTTGCAGGGTGAAGAACGATCGTGGAATACTTTGTAGCAGTGTTGCCCGATGGTTTCAGATTCCTTTATTCCATTAAACCGTGAGCTTAAAGCCAGAATTTTGTATTCCGGCGAAATCACCGTGAACTTTCTTTTAAACGCGGTAATGCCCTTGAGTAAATATTCTTTTTCCATATCTTTATGCATATCAAACTCCATATCAGCAAATTTAAAAATTCCACTGACTTGTGCCGGGTAGTTTATAAATTATCAGGGCAGGACAGGTAAATTGCCGAGTTAAGTTTCGCCAATCTCCTTAATAATCAATCATATCCTCCATCGGAAGTCAACCGGGTATTCACATTTTTACCACGACAAAAAGTGATATTTTCTGATAGTTGTGAGAAGGTTAGACAACTTCTCGGTGTTACCTGTTACGGGTTTCAGGCAAAAGATAAACAGAATTCATAAAATTCCGGAATGTTAAAATAATGGACAATTTGGATTCGACTTGACCTGTTAGAAATTGAGGGGTATAAATTGAATCATGAAAGCAAAAAATAAAAAGAGAAGGTATCGTTCGGGAAAATTGCCTTTTTTGACTAATGTAATTGCCCATACCATTAATCTGGCGATCGTGGGCGGAGGCAGAGCGTGTAAATATTTCATAGAGCTTCTCTATGAAGAACGCTTTCCTTTTATGGACATTAACATCGTCGGTGTCTGCGACATTAACCCGAAGGCTGAAGGCTTTGTTCTGGCCAAAGAACTGGGAATATATACCACAACTAACTTCCGGGATCTTTTTAAGATCAAAGAGCTCGACAGCATCATAGAGCTGACAGGCAGCCAAGAGGTCCTGCTCGACATAATACGCCTCAGACCCAAAGGCGTTGGTGTTATTGAACACAACATTGGTAGGTTATTGAGAAACCTTTTCGACATTGATAAGCGCCTGCAGTTAACAGAGCATCAATTGATTGTTGAAAAGATGTTTTCAGAATTTCTCATCCAGCAAAGCACTGCCGCCATTCTGGTTTTGAATACAGATTTTACAATTGTTGAAACAAATGAAGCCTATTTAAAAATGGTCAACAAGTCCAAAGAAGATGTTGTCGGAGCACACTGTTACAAAATTTCTTATGGATTTAATGCGCCGTGTTCCAGTTGCAAGCCCGAGATGAAATGCCCCATGGTGGAAACTTTGAGAACAGGCATATCTTCTTACGTGCTGCACGAGCATCCCGGTTCGGGAGATCGACCCTCCTTCTACAATATCGTCACTTATCCTTTAAGAAATGAGAACAGTGAAATCTTTCAGGTTATCGAGGTATTTAGGGATATTACAAAGGAATTTTCACATCGATGGGAAAAGCGGGTCAAGGAATTAAAGTCTGATTTTCAAAAACTGATCCAGGAAGATCGCATGATCTCTCTGGGCAAACTGGCAGCCAGTTGCGCCCACGAAATTAACAATCCCATTCAGGGGTTATTGACATTCAGCCATTTAATGCAGGAAGTCCTGAATGAAGGCGACCCGAGTTCTAAAGATCTGGAACAATTTAAAAAACATCTTTCTCTCATGTCCAAAGAACTGGAACGCTGTGGCAACATTGTTTCCGGTCTTCTTTCGTTTTCCCGCGAATATCCTTTGGAGCATAAGGACCTGCAATATAAGGATATAGATCTTAACGAAGTTATCGAGGCCGTCTTAACATTAACGCAACACAAGATGAAACTACAAAATATTCAACTGACTGCCAAGATATCTCCAAAACTATTTACCGTAATGGGAGATGCCAACCAATTGCAGCAATGCTTTCTAAACCTGATTTTCAACGCTATCGCTGCCATGCCCGAGGGAGGGCAACTGCACGTTCTTTCCAAACACGACAAAGCCAAAAAAAATGTTTGTGTAGAAATCCGTGATACTGGATATGGGATCCCTGAGGAAAACCTTGATCATATTTTTGATCCATTTTTCACCACAAAGGAAGCAGGGGAAGCTATCGGGCTTGGTCTGTCTATCGTCTATAGTGTCACAAAAAATCATGGGGGTACTATTAAAGTAAACACCAAGGTGGGAAAAGGGACTTCATTTATTTTGAATTTTCCCACCCATTAACCTCTTGTGTCATGTGATGGAGGAAGACTATGGATGAAAAGATGAGTATCATGGTTGTGGATGATGAAGAAATCGTCCGGGAATCCCTTTTCCACTGGTTTAAAAAATATGGTCATGTGGTGGAAACTGCTTCATCGGGCTTTGAGGCTTTGGATAAATTGGCAAAGTACCCTTTTCAGCTTTTGTTTGTGGATATAAAGATGCCCGAAATGGATGGCATAGAACTGCTGGAAAAGGTAAAGACAGAATATCCTGATACCATCGTTATCATTATCACGGCATACGGATCCACTGAATCGGCGGTAAAAGCCATGCGAATCGGGGCCAGCGACTACCTGCTCAAGCCCTTCAAGCCGGATCAACTTCCCCTTGTAATGGAGAGAATATCGCATCAAAAGAAACTTTTATTCGAGCACAACTATCTGAAAGGGCGTTTGGAGAAAATTACCCGGTTTGATAACATTATCGGACAGTCTCCTCCAATGGAAGATATTTTCAACCTGATTCCGGAGGTTGCCCAAAGCGACTCTTCTATTCTTTTGATCGGGGAAACCGGTACAGGGAAAGAGTTGGTTGCAAAAGCCATACATGCAAAAAGCCGTCGAGCCCATCTCCCCTTTATTGCGCTCAACTGTGGTGCGCTACCGGACACCCTGCTGGAAAGTGAACTTTTTGGGCATCAGAAAGGGGTTTTCACCGGAGCAACCCATGCCCGTAAGGGTTTTTTGGAAGTTGTTTCAGGGGGTACCCTTTTCCTCGACGAAATTGGAGAGATCAGCCCAAAAATGCAGATCAATCTGCTGCGTGTTCTGGAAGAAAAGAAGATAACCAGTATCGGGAGCAGAGAGCCTGTTGATGTAGATTTTCGACTAATTTCAGCCACCAGTCAAGATTTGGGGAAAGGAATTACCGACGGCTCTTTCAGAGAGGATTTTTTTTACCGCATTAATGTAATCATGATTGACATCCCTCCGCTAAAGAAAAGAAAGGAGGACATTCCTTTATTAATTCAGCATTTTCTTGAAAAGTACGGACATGAAACCACAAAACAGGTCGATCGCGTCACAAGTGATGCAATGGAACTCTTAAAACGCTACGACTGGCCGGGAAATGTCAGGGAATTGGAAAATGCCGTTGAAAGAGCTGTGGTGCTTTCCCAATCCCGGACACTCGGGATTAAGGATTTTGCTTTCCTTCGGTCTTCTCCCGTACCTTTATCAAGGCCTCTTTCCCTGCAAGAAGTTGAAAAGCAGCATATTCAACAGATCCTTGAAGAATACGACTGGAATGTAACTCAGGCATCCAAAGCCCTGGAAATCAACCGTGTTACCTTGCATAAAAAGATTAAACGGTTTAATTTGGAAAGGAGGGATTAGCCCGAATTTTTTATGAGTTCACAGAAAAAACCGGTCGGAGTGGTTCCTCTTGGAGAAGTTCCCGAAATTGCCTTAAAGGTCATCGCGGCCCATATCTCCGGCTATTATAAACTTTCCGTACAGATTTTGCCACCGCTGGAACATCCTGAATATGCTTTTGATGAAAGACGGTTTCAGTACAATGCGGGCATTATTCTCAAAGCATTTGAGTCTATGAGGTTTAAAGATTATGACAAGATCATCGGTGTTCTTAATCCGGACCTCTTTATTCCCATTTTTACTCACGTCTTTGGCGAGGCAAAGCAGGGGGGAAAATTCGCACTGGTCTCGCTGTTCAGACTGGGCAAGAATCCGGATGGCTCTCCCTCCCCATCTTCACTCATTTATGAAAGGGTGGCAAAAGTTGCTCTTCACGAATTAGGCCATCTTTTCAATCTTCTCCATTGCCAGGAAAAAAGGTGTCTCATGCATTTCTCTGGAGATATCCAAGACCTGGATGAGACACCCATTAATCTTTGCAGGTACTGCTCAACTTTTCTTAAAGATCGTCTTCTTCGCCAGTCTGATAATGAAGAATCGCTAAAAAAACTTGATAAAATTCCTTTAAATCTTCTTGGTTCTAAGGAACGTTTTCGCCAGTAAATCCCATCCGAGCTCAGGAAAATTACCGAACACGTCGCCAATCGGCTGACCACCTGTTGCTGCCAGTTGTTCATATTCCGGTCCCATGAGATTCAACAGTTTCTGGCTCTCTTGTTCCATCCACTGAATGCCCTCATTGCCATAATAGAGTCCTCTTAGATTTTTTTTCGGCATGTCAGGTTCCAGTATATATAGCCACCCCTCATGGTAAGGATCCTCATGAGTGATTTCGGGATGCTCCCGGACCTTGTGGTTCACCGCCAGAACCGTACCGGTTACAGGAGACAGGGCTGCAGCTTTATGATCTCCTCGACCGAACGTCAAACCAACCTGATCTTTTGTCAGGGTGGTCCCCAGAGGCGGAAGGGCAAGAAATTGCAATCCACCGAATAACTTCACCAGGAAATCATCAAATCCGACCCGGAGTCGTCCCCCATGATCGAAACGAGCCCAATTGTGGCCCATGTGATAATAATAGCCGTCGGCCACGCGGTAACCGGATGCTAAATTGTAGCTGGGCG
>MAXL01000565.1 GCA_001751005.1 Desulfobacterales bacterium S5133MH16 | reverse complement strand
TCACGTTTGTCCTTTATCTCGTACGCCAACGCCAGATCGGCACCGACGAGCTCCTCGATCGTCGAGACGTCGGCACCCTCGCTTTTTCTCGAGGGCCAGAGTTTTTCATCTATAGTCATGCGTCGCAGACTAAAACTGATGCGCCTTTGCTCTGATACTCGAGGGAGGGGCTGTCAACTTGTCCTGATCTTCGAATGCGCCGACCAGACCGAATCGTCCAATATTCCATCTTTCATCGCCAGACATGATAACATCCCCTCAGGGATTCCCCGATAAATAATTTACCCGGATGGAGGTTTCATTGCGATAGCGCCCACTGACGAATCTTCCAATCTTCTGGTATAAGTTCAAGTTTCATGACTTCTTCATCAAATCCCGAGTCCATACTCATACCCCCGCGCCTCCAGTTTATCCCATTCCCAAAGCCCCCCACAACGAGTCTTGCGTCATTCAAATCCCGATTTTCGAGAAGGGTTCGTATATGTGTATCACCTTTTCATGTCCCAAATCGTCTATGTGGTCTTCAAAGATTGTTTGGCTTACGTCCATGGTATCGGATCCTTGTTTGTGGTGGGGTCGAGGGTCCTCAGGTACTCTGTTTACTCTGTTATTCCTTTCCGGTAATGCGATAAAACTTACGGATGTTTCCGGGGGTCGGGGGTGGGGCTGCCGAAAGGGGCGTTCTATGAGGTAAGGTTACGTTAATGGTCTAAAATAAATTTACCTTTTTCCATAATACATCTGCCATCAGCAAAAATTGAGGGATTTTTAATTAATAAATCGGTATGGAATTTACTACTCGATTTACCTAAACCATACGAATCCCCAAAAGCAAAATGGACAGTCCCTTCGACCTTCTCATCCATCAACATATTTCCAATAATTTTTGCTCCGGGATTCAAACCAATTCCAAATTCTCCGACAGTCTTAGTTGCGGGAGCATCCAACTCGCATACCTCTCTGAATTTGTCAACGAGCTCATCTTTTTCCCCAATCGGTTGCATATCCTTAATTTTCCCAGATTCCAATTCAATATAGAAAGGGTGTTTTAGCTCCCCTAAGCCACCTATACTCCCATCAATAACTATTTTTCCATTTATCGTATCTTCAACTGGTGCGGTAAATATTTCACCCGCTGGAATGTTCCCGAAGATCCCAGGTTTGGTGATGTCGCCATCATCTATTTCTATTTTCCTGCCTTGTAGGTTGAATTCGATGTCGGTTCCTAAATCGGTTTCAATTCTAATGGTTTTGTTAGCCAAAACACTCTTCAAGCGGTGACATTTTTCTTTAATGCGAGAATAGTCGACTGCAACAGCGTCTTTCATTTGATCTGAAAATCCTGGCATCATACAAACCCTTCCCTTATATTGGACAGGTAGCGTGAATAAATAATGCCTGAATGCTGTTTCTTTTGATAGGTTAATCTCGTTACTTTCGGTTTCTAATACGTAAATAACCACATCTGCGGATATCAGTGATACTGCATGTATGTCAGTTATTCTCTCGACAGGTCTAATATTTTCTGGGATATAAAAAACAGATACTTTAGCATTAGCCTCCTTGATAAAATATGCCAAATCCTCAGTAATTTCTAATTTACTCTTGTCAGTAACAATAACAACTTCTTCACCCGGTTGTATGCCTAAGCAATCAGAAACTATAACCGCTGCGTAATTCGAGTTTGTGACTTCCATATGTACTCCTTTCCACCATTTAACTTTTTTTGATCTGCTTCCTAAATTCTAATATTATATTGAAATCTTCGTTCTTTAAATAACCATTTTTGTTTTTCAACATATCTAATTCGTCCATCATACTATTTATTTTGTTCTTTTCAACACGATTTTTATATTCTGCAAGAATTTCATGCCGTATATTTTCTATGTGTGTTTTTCCTTCGTCATTGCAACTCAACCATAAATAAAACTTTTGAATAACTTCTTTTAACAACTTCTCATCATCCGTGAAAGTATTTTCGATACCATCAAAACACTTTTTTATAGGTTTTTTCAAACAATCACTAATTGTGAGGTAAAGGAGAGACGATACAAAAATAAATATGACTACTGGTGATAGTTGTGCAATTAAATAACTAAAGAATCCCGATAATAGCAAAAAGAAATCATGCATGAATACAGATACTTGCGATCGGTGTGCAAAGAGAATAAAACCTAATACTACTATCAATAGAACACAAAAAAACATAGCTAAACCAGATTCTTGCAACAACTCCCAAAACGATTTTTCAGGCTCAACAAGTTTTCCCGACGAGTTACTACGTTTAATGCAGAAGGGGCGGTAGAGGTGGATACACAACACCGCAAAAACAAGGATAAGTACTTGTGATCTTCCCATATCAAAAATAATAAGCAATATCGACATCAACGAGAAGAAAAGTGCCACAAACACAATAGTTGGAGACAACACCAAAAAGGATCTCCAGTTATCAAAATCTTTTTTGGCCACCCACACAGAAACACACAAAACGAAGATGGTCAAGACTAAAAAACTCAGCGAAAGTTTATGATAAAAAATCCCCAAAGTCTCTAAATAATTTCCTGTGAGATGTGCGCTATATGATATAAAGCAAAAACCGATGGATGCAATAATACAGTAGAAAGCCTGTGAAATATGCCCCATCGAGTCGAAGTGTTTTTTAAAAGATCTTTCTGGGACTATAATCTTTTTGATTTTTGATCCATCAATCCATAAGTCTGCACCTCCCTCGTCCCCTATATCTTCTTCGACTCCATCGATCCCAATGCATTTGGCATTATAAAGAACCATTTCTTTTGGTTCGTTCCTTATGGAAAAATGCTTTAATGATCCTTTAAACTCTTTTCCATTTTCATCAGTTTGAACGGACACCTCACCATGGCGCTTAACGCTAAGGAGAAGATCGTCCCAGGCAACCCCATAGCTGTATATCCAAAATCTCATTCCGGATT
>MAXL01000564.1 GCA_001751005.1 Desulfobacterales bacterium S5133MH16 | reverse complement strand
TAAGAAAAAGCAATTGCAATTTACAAAAAATGTCTAAAACGCCAACCGAATTACTGGGGTGCTTATTGGGGGCTGGCAGCTGCTTACAGCCTTTCAGGACAGGATGACAATGCAAAGAGAGTGGTAAAACTTCTTAATTTATTTCCAGATTTTTACATAGAATTATTAAAAAAGTATCAATTCTCAAAAACCAAGAGCAGCTTGCCAGTTCAATCGAAGCCCTTCGAAAAGCAGGCATGCCTGAATACCAGAATGATGGCGAAATGGTCAAAAAATGATCATGATTCGATCCATGCAATAATGGCTATGGTCCTTTTTCTTCCAACCTTTTAAAAAAGGAGAAAAAATGAGACATGAGCATACTTTCGTGAAAAAAGAAAAATTAATTTGGTTTTTGGTTTTATTAGCATTTATTACAATCATTGTTCAATATCAGGCATTGGCTTTTGGCGAAGATCCCAAACCCCGATACCAGAGAAACGATATTATTTTCATGACTGCAAGTGAAATCGCAGAAAAAATCCGAAACCGAGAATTGTCCTCTGTACAGGTAATAGAAGCATTCCTAAAGCAGATTGAGATATTTAACCCGAAACTGAATGCAATTGTCACCCTGAATGCTGAAAATGCCCGGCGTCGGGCAAAAGAGGCAGATGAAGCAATTTCAAAAGGAGAGCTCTGGGGACCTTTGCACGGAGTCCCTGTCACCATAAAAGACAACTATGCAACAGCAGGAATACGCTCTACGAGCAGTCATCCTCCCTTAAAGGATTTTGTGCCTGAAAAGGACGCAACTGTTGTGGCACATTTATTAAATGCCGGAGCAATAATTCTCGGCAAAACAAATTTGCCGGAACTTGGAATGGATTTTCAGACAAATAGTCCAATTTTTGGCATCACAAACAACCCCTGGAATACTGATTATTCTCCAGGCGGAAGTTCCGGTGGCAGTGCCGCAGCCGTGGCAGCAGGTTTTACACCTCTGGCGTTGGGTAACGATCTGGGTGGTTCAATCCGGATTCCCTCTCATTATTGCGGTATATTCGGTCTGAAACCCACCGAACATATGGTATCAGGATATGGTGTGTCACCAGGATTGCCCCCAAAGAAATTTCATTCCATCCGCCATCTTGTTTCTTTCGGACCCCTTGCCCGGTCCGTTGACGACCTGAAACTCTGCCTTAAAATTATTGGAGGATCAGACCAAAAGGTGATTGATGTTCCTGATTTTCCACTTATTGAACCTGATGTGAAGAAGATCAACAACTTAAAGATTGCTTGGACCGATGATTTCAATGGTGTCCCGGTTTCATCTGAAACACGAAGCGCCTTAAAGTTTTTTATAGATAGGCTTTCAAAAGCTGGGTGTAGCACAACAAAAACTGCTCCAACTGATTTTGATTTTAATGAAGCCTGGAAAACCTATGGTAAAATTGTTGATATGGAATTTTTTGTACATGTTCCGTTCTTCAAACGCTTTATGATGTATCTGTTCGGAAGAAAAATCAGGAATGAGGTTCCATCCATTGAAATGGTATATCCCATAACCTATGAAAAATACATGGGAACCCTGACTAAACGAGATATGCTTATTGGCTCAATGGAACGATTTTTATCCCAATGGGATGTCTTTATATGTCCTGTGAGCACAACATCTGCCCTTAAACATATACCAATATCAAACCGTATTGGTTACATCCCCATATATGAGGAAGATGTTATGGTTGATGATCGGTCTTTGAATTACTGGGTTGCCATGGGATCATATACTACTATTTTTAATCTCACTGGAAACCCTGTGGTTGTCATGCCCATCGGTTATACCAAAAAGGGAATGCCAATAGGTGTTCAGGTTGTGGCGCGGCGCTGGCATGACATGGAACTTCTTTCAATCGTGGATCAACTTGCAAAGACAGCAGGGTCATATCGGCCTCCCAAGGGATATAAAAGAGCACAAGAATATTGAAGAGAATGGGGGTCGGGCCACAGGAATATGTTGATATTATAGATAATACATTTAAAATTTGCGTCAAATAAGGCCTTAAAAGGGCATTTTGGGGGTACAAAACACACTTTTAAGAGAAAAGGCTAAGAATTTTTTTGAAATACTATTTAGTGCCTGCCGAAAACTCCTGTTTTCGAGCAGAAATTCGAATTCCCACGCTTCAGGCGTGGTTAGTTTTGATCATTCTGTCATTTGTTAGCCGACTTCGCCAAAGTAGCGTTAGCTACGACGGCTGAATTCGAATTTGTTTGGGCCGATCTTATAATATGGGCGGATTTCGGTATTCGGATTTTGTCTGAACGTGACTTTTCGTTCAGATACTATTTAGCTTAAAAGGTTCTTTTTGGGGTCAAAAAGAGTCGTTTAAGACGATTTTAGGGTCAATTTTAAGCTTTTTTTAATGTTATTATAGCCGGTTACCGTGGCACGACCCCAAAACACAAAACATTGATAAGGACAAAAGGATTTTGAGCTTATGGGGCTTCTTAAAATATTTTTCAAT
>MAXL01000563.1 GCA_001751005.1 Desulfobacterales bacterium S5133MH16 | reverse complement strand
TTGACGGTCTCGTAAAAAGTCCAACTTCTGCGTTGTGCTGCATTTCGTAACCATTCAACGTACGATAAGTACGCCTCATGATTACAAAATTTGCACGCCTTGAATTTGAACTTTTTACGAAACCGTCTAAATCGGCCTTTTTACGAGTTCATTAAACCTTGAGACCTTTGCAAAACGCCCCCTTATGATCTAACCCTACCCTGCAATTCCTTTTGCCATCCCAGTCCTTCAACAAAGAATTCACTGTATTTTCGGATAGCTGCTTTTATCGCCGACAGGGAAAAGAATTTTAACGCAATGGCCGTGGGTGCCATATCAAAAATAAAACCTAAAATTGCCACCATCATAACGATAAATTCATGCAAAGTGCTCAAATCTGAAAAAATACCCCCACTTTACCCCACTCATAGTTCATTTTCCTTAACACTTTTAACATTTATGAATTATTATAAAAAATATTGAATTTTATTCATTTTTTTCTTGACACTTATTAAAAAATGTACTTTTAACAAAAAAGTGGATTAAAGTGGATATGCATGGAGAAAAATGTTCCGAGGAAGCTCATTTCATACAATAGATTCAAAAGGGCGTATCATAATTCCGGCCAGGTTCCGTGATGTCATTAAAGCACAGGGATTAAATGGCGTAATGGTTTCCAGAATGGACGGTGGGCTTGTGGCCTATCCATATGATGAATGGCGTAAAATTGAAACCCGTATATTGTCCCTGGCCGAAAAAAGTGAGAACATGCGCCGATTTAGAAGAGTCTTCATCGGAGGTGCTTTTGAATGCTCCTGTGACAAACAGGACCGTATCCTGATACCGCAGAATTTGAGACATTATGCCGAAATCGATAAGGAAATTGTACTTGTTGGCGTCCTCGATCATTTTGAAATCTGGTCACGCAAAAGCTGGGATAGAGAAAATATACATCTTGAAAAAGACATGAAAAAGGAGGCCGTAAGAAACGAAATCGCAAAATTAGGACTCTAATGGTGCCGTTCAAACATATCCCTGTAATGCTGCCCCAAGCGCTCTGTTATCTTAACTGTACACCGGGAAAAATCTATGTGGACTGCACCCTTGGGGGTTCGGGTCATGCCGGAGCTATTTGCAAAAAAATTATCCCGGGAGGAATTTTCATCGGCATTGACCAGGATATAGATGCGGTCAGGAACGCAAAAAAGGTTCTAAAACCGCTTAATTTAACCATCCACCTCTTTCATGACAATTTTATTTATCTTCCCGAGCTTCTTCAACAATTGAAAATTGATGCGGCAGACGGCATTCTTCTTGATCTTGGAATTTCACTTCATCAACTCGAGTCGAGCGGTCGGGGGTTCAGCTTCAACAAAGATGAGCCGCTGGATATGCGGATGAACATAACATCGGGTACAACGGCTGAAGATTTAATCAACAGCATGGATGAAAAAAATCTTAAGAAAATTTTTTACAAATTCGGAGAGGAGCGACGGGCAGGACAAATTGCGAAAAGAATAGTAACGCAACGGCGGCGCAAAGCCATCAGATCGAGCAGGGAATTGGCCCAAATCGTTTGCGATGCCGTCCCAAAGAAAGTATCGGTTAAGCAGAAAATTCATCCCGCCACACGGACGTTTATGGCGCTTAGAATCGCTGTCAACAGGGAACTCGAAATGCTCGAAGTATTCATGGAGAATGTTACGGACCTTTTAAACCCCAAAGGCCGCCTGTGTGTTTTATCTTTTCATTCCCTTGAAGACCGAATTGTAAAACATCGAATGAACGCCCTGGGAAAAGGGTGTGTATGTCCTCCGGGTTTGCCCAAGTGTGCCTGCAATAAAAAACCATTGGTTCGAATATTGACGAAAAAAGTCGTACGCCCTACACAAGACGAGGTTGCAAATAATCCCATGGCAAGAAGCGCAAAATTAAGAGCCGTCGAAAAAATATGAGTACTCCTAAAACGTTAAAAAATATTCGAAAGCCCAACGCAACGGCAATATTGATCATTTTCATGACCATCTTTCTTACGGAACTTCTGTTTTTTACCTGGTGTCGGGTCCAAACTATCGGAGCAGGATATGAAATTTCAAGAGAGACCCAGCGTCATCAGGATCTCATAAACTTTCAAAATAACTTAAAGGTTGAAATGGCGAGACTGAAATCTCCGGAGCGGATCGCTAAAATTGCAAAAAACCAGCTTGGTCTTATAACGCCCACACAAGAGCAGATGATTATTATTCCATGAAACCGACTGAGAAAAAACATATAAGATTACGCGTTATCATCGTGGGTTCTATTTTTAGCCTTTTTTTTACGGCAATTTGCGCCAAAGCGGTTTATCTTCAAGTGGTTCGCGGCTCCTGGCTGTCTGAAAAAGCAGCAAACCAATACGAAGTCTCCTGCAGATCTTACGGAAAGCGCGGAACCATATATGATGCCAACCTCAAAAAACTGGCCATAAGTATCGATGTGACATCCATCGCAGCACACCCTCCAAAAATAAAAAATGCACCGGCAACAGCAAAATCACTTTCTAGAGTCCTAAAAATTAATCGCAAATCTCTTGCCAGAAAACTGGCTTCCAACAAAAAATTTGTATGGATCAAGCGTAAGGTCACGCCCAAAGAAGCCGAAGTGGTCAAGGATCTTAACATTACCGGGGTAGATTTCATACCCGAACACAAGCGGTTTTATCCCCATAAAACCCTCGCTGCCCAGGTTCTTGGATTTACAAATATCGACGATCAGGGACTGGAAGGTATTGAGTTCTATTATAATGAATATCTGCAAGGTTCCGCTTCCGACTACACGATTTTAAAAGATGCTCTGGGGCGGGGATTTGATGCTGAAAAATCAACGAGTTTAAATTTTAGCGGAAACAATCTTATTCTTACCATCGATAGCGTAATCGAATATATTACGGAAAAGGCACTTGAAGATGCGGTTAAAAAATTTTCTGCAAAATCCGGGATGGCAATCGTAATGGCGCCTAAAACAGGGGCCATACTTGCGCTGGCGCACTATCCCTTTTTCAATCCCAATGCGATAAATAACTTCAGCCAGAAAATATGGAGAAACAGAGTTATAACCGATCCGTTTGAACCGGGGTCAACCATGAAGATTTTCGCTGCGGCCTCTGCAATAGAAACCGGCAACTGCTCACCCAATAGTATCTTTTATTGCGAAAACGGCGCGTACAAGATCGGAAAGCACGTTATTCACGACACCCACGAGCACGGGTGGCTGTCCCTGCAGAAGATCATCAAATATTCAAGCAACATAGGCACCGTCAAATTCAGCGCAATCACAGGACCTAAATCTCTTTACAAAACCCTGCGTGATTTTGGTTTCGGAGCAAAAACTGAAATAGACTGTCCCGGGGAAACCGCCGGCATTCTGGCCCCTTACAAACAATGGACAAAGATTGATACCGGAGCCATATCCTTTGGCCAGGGAATTTCGGTTTCCGCCCTTCAGCTTATCTCGGCAACCTCAGCCATTGCCAATAAGGGAGTGCTCATGAAGCCTTATATTGTCCAGGCCATTACCGATCAAAATGGGCAACTCATAAAAAGCTTCGGCCCCAGGAAAGTAAAAAGGGTCATTTCGGAAAAAACAGCCAGGACTTTAGCCATGATCATGAAAACTGTTATTACCGAAGGCGGCACCGGGGTCAATGCCGCACTCGAAGGATATTCCGTCTGCGGTAAAACAGGAACCGCCCAGAAAATCGGCGAACAAGGAAAGTACGCCCAAGGGAAATACGTATCATCTTTTATCGGATTCTTACCTGAAAAAATGCCGAAGGCGGTAATCCTGGTAGTGATTAACGAACCTGAAAAACAACATTACGGAAGCATTGTTGCTGCCCCGGTATTTAAAAAGATCGCCCGCAAAACCCTTAATTATATGAACATACGTCCAAAAAGCAAAACCGGCAAATTAATTGTCTCTTTAAAGAGAGAAACAAGAGGATGAAACTTTCGAGTTTATTGAAAACGGTTACGCCTGTAAGCTTTTCCGGAACCGGTCCGACTGCCGGGCAGTTTTCACTTTCACCGGACCCTGAAATAGGTTCCGTCCATTACAGAGCCCAGGATGTTAAGCCGGGGGGACTGTTTGTTGCCATAAAGGGCTTTGCCGCAGATGGTCATGACTTTATTGATGAAGCGCTGGCAAGGGGTGCATCCGCAATTGTTACCCAGAAACCCGTCATAAAAAAATCGATAATCATAGAGGTTAAAAACACCAGAAATGCCCTTGGGGCAATATCAGATCAGTTTTATTCAAACCCGTCGGAAAAGCTGTTTTTAATCGGAATAACCGGTACCAACGGTAAAACAACCACTGCATTTTTAGTCGAGCATCTGCTTTCAGAGGTCGGGATCAAGGTCGGTGTCATTGGAACACTGAATTACCGATATTCCGGTAAAACGTTTCAAAACCCCATGACAACACCGGAATCTTACGATCTGCAGAAAATCCTGGCTGAAATGCTCAAAAGCGGCATCACCCATGTGGTTATGGAAGTTTCTTCCCACGCCATCGACCTCGACAGAATTTGCAATTGCAGATTCAATCTCCTGGTTTTTACCAATCTGACCCAGGACCACCTGGATTATCACGGAGATATGAATTCATACTGGTCCTGCAAAAAAAGGCTTTTTACACAACTACCCGATCACGGATCAGCAAAAAATGGGGTTTCGGCGGTAATAAATCACAATGACGAAAAAGGAAGGGAGCTTATAAAGCTGCTTGAAAAAAGCATTGGAAAACCGTCAGTGCTTTCGGCGGGCTTTTCCAATGGCAACAGTATATGGGCCAAGGACATAACGCACGACCTGACCGGTATCACCGGTAACGTTGTTACGCCGGCCGGCTCTTTTGAATTTAAATCACCCCTTGTGGGAAAACATAACCTGGAAAATATTCTCTGCGCCGCAGGAGTCGGTGTTGTACTCAATCTCACTTTAGATTCCATCAAAAGGGGCATCCAAGCGGTTTGCGCAGTACCCGGTCGTCTTGAATCAATCCCCAATAATATCAATCGATTTGTATATGTTGATTACGCTCATACTCCGGATGCTCTTGAAAATGTACTGTCCGCGCTAAAATTTTCGGCCACAGGCAGAATAATCTGTGTATTCGGATGCGGCGGCAACCGGGACAAAACCAAACGGCCCCTAATGGGGCAAACAGCAGCAAGACTCTGTGATCTTACAGTGATCACATCGGACAATCCCAGAACAGAACCGCCCATGGAAATTATTGAACAAATCGTTCAGGGTGCAAAAAAAACGATTTCCAAC
>MAXL01000562.1 GCA_001751005.1 Desulfobacterales bacterium S5133MH16 | reverse complement strand
TAACATATCAAATGCCGCCATCTGGATTGTCCCATAATAGAGGCTGGCGCAAAAACTAAAGAGACATATCAAAGAAGCTTGAGGATGAGACAAACATGAGAAGTGTAAATTTGGTTATTGCAATGTTATAATTTCTTGTGAAAATCTTTTTTTGATAGATCTTCATTTTAAAGAAAGTTGAGGTAGATTGATGGATAACCAGCGAATGCGGATTGGTTTTGTTTCAACCCGATTGTCGGGAACGGACGGTGTTTCCCTTGAGACCAGTAAGTGGGTGGCTGTCTTGCAAGGGTTGAGACATGAATGTTTCTGTTTCTGCGGGGAATCTGACTGGCCGGAAGAGCGCATGCATATGGTTCCGGAGGCGCATATGAGACATCCGGAGATCTTAAAAATCGATGAAACGTTTTTCAAAGATAAAAAACGCTACGGAGATACTGGCCGAGCAATTCACAAACTTAAGGAACATTTAAAAACTGAATTGTATCGGTTTGTGGAAAGGTTTGATTTGAATCTTCTAATAGTAGAAAATGCAATGTCTTTGCCCATGAATATTCCTTTGGGAATTGCACTTGCTGAATTTATAGGTGAGACATCGATGCATACGATAGCCCATCATCATGATTTCTGGTGGGAACGCACCCGATATATAAAAAGCCCGGCAGATGACTATTTACGTTCGGCATTTCCCTGTACCATGAGTTCTGTTTGCCATGTTGTTATTAACAGCGTAGCCGCTCGTGAACTTGCTTTCCGGACAGGTATAGGTTCCGTCCTTATACCAAACATGATGGATTTTGATTTACCTCCTTCTTTGCCAGATGGTTATGCAAATGATATGCGGCGGGAGCTGGGAATTAAAAAAGGAACTATTATCCTGCTTCAGCCTACGCGTGTTGTACCTCGTAAAAAGATAGAAAGAGCTATCGCATTGGCACGGCGAATGGACGCAGAATGCGTACTTATTGTGACTCATAAAGCAGGTGACGAAGGTATTAATTATCAGATATATCTTAAAGAATTTGCCAATCTTATCGGGGTGAACTTTTTGTGTGCTGCCGACCGGTTTGCCTACCGTCGCCAGACAACCCCTGACGGACGAAAAGTTTATTCAATAGCTGATGCATATACACAGGCAGATCTTGTGACTTATCCCTCGGTGATCGAAGGGTTCGGAAATGCATTTTTGGAAACCATATACTACCGCCGCCCCATTATAATGGAATCCTATGAAATCTTCAAATGTGACATCCAACCCAAGGGGTTTAAGGTAATATGGTTTGAAGATTTTATAAGTCGGAAAATCGTTGAAGACGTCCAAAAGATACTCTGTAATCATGAGCTGGCCATTGAATGGGCAGAGAGGAACTATCAACTCGGACGCCGTTACTATTCTTATCAGACGTTGGAGAAGAGACTGGTCACGTTATTGGACCACTGTATCCACAACTGGTGAAGTTCGATGCTGTTTCATTTTTCATATCTAGTGCCTGAACGAAAACTGTCTTTTCCGCCAATATCTGCGTCAGACTCAAATTTTAATCCTCGAAATACTACCAGTATTACTCTGGTCAAAATTTTCGCCTTCCTATATCTACAAATTTGATAAAAAAACTCTATTATGGTTTTTGAATACCCCGTCCGCTTACGGCGGGGAGCTTCATTTCTTTTTCATTCCTTTGAATTAATCGAGACATAGAATCTTCAATAGTCTTGATTGTGAACGGCTTATCAATAAGATCTTGAATTCCGGCATTCCTCGCTTCAGAAACAACCTCTTTACTTTTGTAAGCCGTGATGAGTATCTTTATGGCATCCGGACGAATTTCCTGAATCTTTTTAGAAAATGTCAACCCATCTATCCCCGGCAATTTATAATCTAAGAGAATGATGTCATAGTCTTGTTGTTTGAGTAGTTCCAGGCCCTCTTCTGCCGTCCCTACCGCCAGAATGTGGCAGCCTTCAGTACCGAAGTACACAGTCAGGGAGTCCCTGATCCACTCATCGTCGTCTACGAGTAATATTTTCTTGTCTTTGAGTTTGCTGAACAGGTCCATCTTAAGTCCCCCGAAATATTAAAATTCGTTTTGTGGGAAAATTTCTGTGGCTTATTACAACTTTACGAATTGCATGAAGTATGCCACCGAATCATAATTCAGATAAACCTTATAAAGTCATGCAGTTATAGTGTTGCCATTCGCCCAGCATCTTATCATAGGGCCCTAATTTAGAAGAATTTCGAAACTTGTTTTAGAAAAATATCGAAAAATATTGAAAAATACGAAAAAAGAACGTACCAGGCCAAATGATATCACCTGATGCTGGTAACTACGTGGAATAGAATATTCGGGAGGAATTATATAAGAATTTACAAATTGTTTGATCAGATCTTTCCGGGGGGAGGGATTTATTTCTTTTGTAGCTTCTTTCTTCGATAGCGGTAAGTGTGGTGATTCATGTTAAGAAGCTTGGCAGCCTTACTTTCGTTGCCTTCGGCCATTTTAAAGGCTTCCTCAATATAATATTTTTCTAAGGATTCTTGAGTGGAGGCAAGGTCAATGCCTTGAGCTGGGAGCGGTGGAAAAATAATTTCATCAGTTGCTTTCTTGGGTGTGTTGTTTCCGGATTTTTTATCTAAGCCGAGATCCTCGACCTCCAACATTGGTCCCTTTCCTACGAGCACCCCTTTTTCTATAAGGTTTTTTAGTTCACGAACATGGCCTGTCCAGTTGTATGTCATAAGAGCATTCTCTGCATTTTCAGAGATGTTGGTGAATGCCTTTCCGAACTTATTGCTGAACTCCATAAGGAAGTGCTTGGCAAGCGGCATGATATCACCGCGACGTTCATTCAACGAGGGCGCCTGTACTCTAATTACCCCTAATCGGAAATAAAGGTCCTTTCGAAAATGGCCATTTTCTATCATGCTGTCTAAATCTTTGTTGCTGGCGGAAACGATTCTTGTTTCAATTTGCAATTTCTTTGTCCCGCCAACTCTGTAAAATTCACCCGTATCGAGAAATCTGAGAAGTTTAGCTTGGGCTTCCAGACTCAGATCCCCCACCTCATCAAGAAATAGGGTCCCATTTGTCGCCTCTTCCATTAAGCCTTTTTTGCCTGATGCCCCTGCTCCGCTGAAAGCGCCTTTTTCATACCCAAAAAGTTCGCTTTCAACAAGGTCTTTTGGGATGGCAGCACAATTTACGGGAATAAAAGGGCCTTTGAAATTGGGGCTTCTATAATGAATAGCACTGGCAATCAATTCTTTGCCTGTACCGGTCTCTCCGAGAATAAGAATCGGAGTGTCGGGGCTTTTAGCCACTATTTCTATAAAAGCCATAACATCCTGGATGGCATTGCTTTCACCTATAAAACAATGAAGGTTCTCTCTAAGATACCTCTCTTGGAGCAACTGAACTTCTTTCCTAAGTCGAGTCGTTTCAAGCGCATTTCGAATTGTCATCTCCAAACTATCCATGTGAATCGGTTTTACCACGTAATCATAGGCACCAAGCTTCATGCAAGAGATTACGCTGCTGATATCCTCATAGGCGGTTATCATAATAACTAGTACATCAGGGTGCAGATCCTTAATTTCGCGAAGCGCATTCATCCCATCCATACCCGGCAATCCGATGTCAAGCAGAACTAGGTCGGGGAGATTTGCCTTTATGGCGTCAATTGCGGTCTCGGCTGTAGAGAATGCTTCCACTTTAAAGTGTTCCTCAAAAGCCATCGTTATCCCTTCCCTTATGCTCTCTTCATCATCGACGATATATATAGAATATTTAATCATGAGTCGCCTATTCCTTTCTCTATGGGAAATTCAATCCTGAATTCAGCTCCGCCCCATCTGCTTGCTGAGATATCCAGAAGACCACCGTGATCGATGATAATTCTCTGGACGATACTTAGACCGATTCCTGTGCCGCCATTCTTGGTGGAATAAAAAGGATCAAATACTTGATCTTTCATGGCTAAAGGCACCCCCGGCCCAGAGTCGCAAACCGTCACAAAAATGCAATTCTTTCCCATAGATGAGGTTATCTCTATTTTTTTGCCTTCCCCCATATCTTGCATGGCTTCAGAAGCATTGTGAATCAGATTTAAAATTAACTGTTCGATCAAGTTTGGATCGGCTTGACACAACGGCAGATCCGAAGCCAGAGCTTTTTCTATCTGAATCCCTTTCTTGCGCAAAGTGGCCTCGGAAAGATTAACGGCCTCCTTAATCGGTTTGTTCATGTCTGTTAAAACAAACTTAGGCTCACTGGGTTTCGAAAAATCCATGACCCTTCTGATTACAGATTCAATCTTAATTGAGGCTGATTGGATTTTTCCTAAAATTTCTTTTACTTTTTCCAAGCTTTCCCGTTTATCATAGATCTTCTCAAGAGCGTTTAAGTAGATATTGATGCCGGAAAGCGGATTTCTTATTTCATGGGCAATGCTGGCAGCCACACGCCCCAGGGAAAACATCTTGTCTTGAATTCTCACAAGTCTCTGCAACTCCTTAGAGCGGGTAACATCCAACATATTGGCCAATATCGTTTCTTCTCCTCGATATTTTATAAAACTTGCACGACATTGGATCCATTTCATGGTAACTCTGCTATCAGTTGTATTTGGGTGAAAGATCCTAAAATCTATATCCTGTGCCTGAACTTGGCCTGAGGCGACGGCCTTATATAATTGTCTTAACTTTTCGGCATCATCTGGATGGACGTTTTTAAGATTTGCAAATATAGGATCCCGTGGTAGAGGACCAAGAAGTCTCTCCTGTTCGGGATTTTGATAGATGATTCGATTATTTTGAATAATGCATATTCCAATAAGTGAATTTTCAACCAGATTACGGAAGCGCTGTTCGCTCTCCTGCAAAGCCTTCTCTGCTATCTTATGATCGGTGATGTCCCGAGCGATTGTGGAGACACCGACGATCTCACCCTGCTCGTTCTTGATAGGTGAACTTGTCAAAAAAATGTCAACAATGCTGCCGTCCTTACTTTGGCGAGTCGTCTCGTAGTGATTGACGGATTCACCTCTCTTAATCTTTTTCAGGATTCCAAGCATCTCGTCAAGTCGATTCGGTGGAACCAAAATCGACATTGACTTACCTTTGACTTCCATTTCCGTGTAGCCGTATAGTTTTTTTGCGCCGTTGTTCCAACTGACAATGATCCCATCCAAAGTCTTTGAGATTATTGCATCGTCCGACGATTCCACAATCAAGGATAAACGCTTAAGCGCCTTATTTATTTTCTCCAATTCGAGAGTTCGGTCCTCCAAAGTTCTAATAATCGGGTTGCTAAGGTGGAGAAACAGTAACACCGACGCTGCAACAACCAAAACTGATAATACTCCAGTTATTGTCCCAGCTTTCACAAACGGCGCTCGAATCTCATACAAGTCAATTTTCGCCACTATACCTAAGTTCAATTCTGCCACGGGCTCGTATGCTGCAAGCACAGTCACCCCACGATAATCAAGACCAACCGTTGTTCCTGATTTTCCCGATAGCGCCAGACGCATCGGTTCAGCAAGATTCGAGTCAAAGCGAATCGGCTCTGGTTTTTTGAAACTGTAATGTCTATGCTTCAATAAAAAAACAATATTGCCTCCATCACGACGGGCGAGCGTAAACTCTCCTGTCTTGCCAAATCCCACATAATATTTATGTGCATCTATGATATGACTCAGCGGCGCATCTGCCGGATCTGCGTAGTGATGGTTATATTTTTCTTGATGGAGAACGTCAAACTTGACAACGGCTTCTATCAGACGCGCTTGACTCTGAGCGGTTGCCATCAGTTGCTCTCGCTGCTGTTCAAATGCTGTTCCGTACAAGATGTAGATGGTAATTCCGGCGACAACAACACAAACTGTTATCATTATCAGGATTAAAACATACATCATTTTGCGTTCTCTCATAGTTTATCTCCTGAGCATTATTAATGAAAATGCTCGTTTTGATCTTACTGTTCCTCAATGGTTCATTAGCTCACTTGATCTAATAGCTTTTTATTCCGATTTCTTATCACTTTTCCTCAATTCATAACAAGTTGCTTTTATAGTCATCTTGTCCAAATAGTGAAAAAAGTCTCCATGAGGAAAAACTAATTCTCTCCGTTAACAGTTTTACTCTGGCTTTGAATCACATTCCTTCGCCTGCGGAGAAGATTATAAACTTTCTTTTGTTAATGCATGCATTAGTTAAAAGATTTCAGGATGGTGAAGGAATGCACACTACTTGCAATAATATTCTCTGATTAATATCGGCTAAACAGCGTAGCTTCTAATAAATAGAATTGATTTTAGAAAATATGGAAAATCCCATATATTGTGGTTTCCCAAAAATCTAAAAGTTGCAAATAAATTAAGAATATCCCGAAAAATCGAACTTGTCAAAAGATGTTCCGTAACCCCCAAAAAAAATATGGGTTCTTTTGGATGCGGCTTGAAGTCATCTTATTGATTATTGCAGTGAAGAAAGGATTAAAATGTATCGGAGAAATTCGCCATTTTTGTGGATTTCTGTAACCTGTAGTTTTTCTGAGATGAGGATAGCCCCGGTTTCAAAAGGCAAGGTGTCTTTTTAAGAATCTTATCTTTTGATTCCTATTATATCGCCAGATCAAATGGCAGGTCGCTAATATCTCTTAGTCGTTTCCCCGAAATTAATATATCCAGCATATCCAGAATCGCCGGGTTGCTTTTTTCGGATGCCGCTGCCTGTAGCTCAGACAATGCAAAGTGGTATACGCAGTCAATGTCGCCTGTTCCCAGGGCAAGTGAAGCAATCCTCTGCGGATAAGGTTCGGTAGTTGCGATAACTATATGGGGACATCTTGTGCTTGATGGCTCTAATTGTATACTGCGGAATATCGTTCTCAATCTACACTTGACCTCGTCCTGATCTTATTGCGCACTAGGGCAAGTTTTGTTCACTTTCGAAG
>MAXL01000561.1 GCA_001751005.1 Desulfobacterales bacterium S5133MH16 | reverse complement strand
CGGCCTTGAATGAAGAGGGGACACTTGGCCGACTGCTGGAGAGTCTGAGTATTTTTAAGCAAGTGGCAGGAAAAATAGTTGTTATTTCTGTGGCCGATGAGCGCGGAATCGCCGGCGAGGTAAAAGACAAGGTCGACCAGATAATTGAATCTTATCAGTCTCGTTACGATATTACAAATCTGGGGCAAAGTACGCTTGAGAAAATAAAAGGCTGGTTAGCGGACAAGGGCGTTTCCGGAAGCGCTTTGGAGTTGGTGAATTTGAATAATTACGCGGCGGTGCGAAACATTTGTGCGTTGGCGGGAATATGTAACGGCAGCAGGTACACGATCTTTATCGATGATGATGAGGTATTTACCGACCCCGATTTTCTGAAGAAAATAGAAGAAAACATGGGGCGGGTTATTGATGGTGAGGAAATCGAGGCGCTGGCGGGTTATTATCTTCAACCGGATACATACCGTCTTGATGAGAGCAAGGTCCCCAAATGGCGAGCGCCTTGGTGGAATAATACAATTGCGATGAATGCGGCATTTGAAAAAATTATAGGACAGGAGCCGCGATTGAAACCGACACCTTTCGTGTTTGGGGGGAATATGACGTTGAGTCTGGAAGTGCTTAAGAAAGTACCGTTTGATCCGCGGATAACGCGTGGTGAAGATATTGATTTCCTGCTGAATTTGCGAATCCACGGGATCACATTTTATCTCGATCGGAAATTGGCGATAAAGCATTTGCCGCCGGCATCAGCACAGAAAGACTGGAAAAAGGTAAGGGAAGATGCGATACGGTTTCTGTATGAACGCAAAAAGGTGCGGGATCACGCGGAACTAACGCTGGAGGAATTACAGCCTTATCCCGGCATGTTTTTAGGGGATGATCTGGAAGAAAGAATCATCAAGACCAATGAGCTGCTGAAGCGAGAGTATGAATCGCAGCATGATGAGGAAGGGATGCAGGAGTGTGAAAAAACAATCGCCATGACTGAAGAAAATCTTTGGGGCCAAATCGATACCAGGGTGTGGCTCAACCAAATAACGGCCCATTGGCAAGAGGTCGCCATGGCAGCGGAAGGTTTGGGAATCCCGAAATAATATTCGATCTTTACAATAGATGATTTAACATTGCTCATGGTTGGATGTAAATATTTACGCAGTTTATAAGACTTGTTTTGATTCTGTGTCAGTACGCAGCTATATATATAGGTAACGGATTTTATTAGAGAAAGGTTTAGATAAATGAAAATATTGATTGCTCCAAAAGAATTTCCCCACAGTAAAGTAATAGGGGGGCCTATCCTTGTTTATAATCGCATAAAGTATCTCTCGCGCAGGCATGAAATAGGTCTGGCCTCATTTATTAGGGAGGAGGATAGGCAGTATTTAAGCTCAATCGAGCCTTACCTGTCTGATCTGGCACTGATGCCACACCCTCAACCTCGGAGTCGTTTTAGAAGGATCATGGATTTCCTTTCTTCAGAGGTTCCGCCTTATATGTGCAACACTAAATCACCAAAGATGCGAAAAACGGTAGCGAAGATGACGCGTCAGGGGGATTATGATGTTGTTATAGCTGAATATACTGTTATGGGGCAATACGTGCACCGTAGTAATCCAGAGATAAATCCGCGGACGAAGCGGGTGATTTCGTGTCATGAGTGCTACACTATTGCCCGGAAAAAGGTACGGGATCATTATGGAGTGTTTTCGCAACTCGGATTTGGGGCGATGCTGGACTTGCGGAGGTTGGAATCGTATGAGTTTGAGATGTATCGGCAGGCGGATAAGGTGCTTACGCTTACGCCTGAAGAGAAAGAATCTGTGCTGAAGTACGATCCCACATTGGATATTGAAGTGGTGCCGCATGGAGTGGACACCGACTATTTTATTCCGCGTTCAGGACAGGTTCAGGAAACAGCGGTTGGATTTCTGGGCAATTATCCACACGATCCTAATCGGGATGCAGTTATGTATTTCCTGACAGAGATGTGGGCAGAGTTGAAAAGAAGGGTATCTGGGATAAAGTTTTATGTTATCGGGCGGGGGCCGACGAAAGATATACTGGCTGCGGCGAGGGAGGACCATGATATTATTGTTACAGGGCAAGTGGATGATGTGCGGGAATATTTGGAGAAGGTGAAGGTTTTTGTGGCGCCGATACGGCTGGGTAAGGGATTTAGAGGGAAGATTCTGGAAGCGATGGCCATGGCGATTCCAGTGGTCAGCACGCGGCTGGGAGCAGAGGGGATAGCAGTTCGTGATAGAGACAATATTATGCTGGCAGAAAGTCCAGAAGAGTTCGTCAGGGTGACAGAGGAGCTTTTCCAGGACGGAGAGTTGTGCCGCAGGATTGGTTTGAATGGAAGGCGGCTAGCGGAGGAAAACTATTCGTGGGGAAAAGGGGTGGAAATACTCGAAGACGTGTTGGAAAGGCTGGTTCAAAGAAAGAATGATGGCGTATTGAGTAGACGATAGATAGTCGAGCAGACCAGATATCAAACTCGAACTGTAAATATCAAGTCGAGATCGTTTTTAATATATACATTTGTTACCTCAGGTCTGGCATTTGTTGTGATACATTGAGAATATAGCACGAAAATAGATCTTTTAAAAACGTGTGATTTCTTGCCAAAAGTACAACCTGAAGGCAATTCATGCCTATTACATAT
>MAXL01000560.1 GCA_001751005.1 Desulfobacterales bacterium S5133MH16 | reverse complement strand
CCGGTTCTGTGAGGGGCAGGAGAGCAACTGAGGTATGGAAGAGATTTTGTGGCACCGCCGCGAAAGCAGGCGGGAAACAGAGAAAACAAACGTCTTCCTACAGCCTTGGCAGGCTCCTGCCTACTCGAAAAAGGCAGAAGATGAGAAGATCAAAAGTTGAGAAGGTGGGAAGGGCAGAAGATGAGAATGATCTTAACGAGCTTAACGAAAGAAAAACCATGATTGCTTATTTTGACTGTTTCTCCGGTATCAGCGGCGATATGACTTTGGGGGCGTTTTTAGATCTTGGGGTACCGGTAGAATGGCTGAAAGAACAATTGGGAAGGCTTCCACTGGCAGGTTTCGATGTTTGTGTCGACACCGTATCTCGTAATGGGATTACGGCGAAAAGCGTTCAGGTGCGGGTAGAAGATGACACAACATCGAGAGACCATGCTCAAATACGGTCACTGATAACCAACAGCCCGTTATCCCGGAACATCAAACAGATGAGCCGTGACATTTTTGAACGGATTGCAGAAGCTGAAGCCGTGATTCACGGGTGCGCCGTTGACGCCGTGCACTTTCATGAAGTGGGCGGTATTGATGCGATTGTTGATATCGTGGGAACGGCGCTTTGCATGGAATACCTGGGTATTAAAACGGTAATTGCTTCACACATCCCCTTGGGAAAAGGATTTGTTTCCTGTGAACATGGAACCCTGCCGGTCCCGGTGCCTGCAACCCTTGGCATTCTTAAAGGCGTTCCGGTTTATGGGACAAAAACACCCCATGAACTGGTCACCCCAACCGGTGCGGCAATCATTGTTACCCTGGCGGAGTCCTTTGGGGAACTGCCGGATATGATCATTGAAAAAACCGGTTACGGGGCCGGAAAACGTGACCTAGAATCGATTCCCAATCTGTTGCGGGTTATTACCGGAACCTGCTTATGTGGTGACACCGGCCAAAGATCAGCCCTTCACAAAGATACGGTTGTGGTGTTGGAAACCTGCATTGACGATATGAACCCGGAGGTGTTCGGATTCCTGATGGATCGCCTGTTTGAACAAGGTGCTCTGGATGTTTACTGGATTCCTGTTTTTATGAAGAAAAACAGACCCGGTACACTGGTACAGGTTCTGTGCCGGAGAAATCTGAAAGAGGTTTTGATCGATTGTATTTTATCTGAAACCAGCACACTGGGCATAAGATATTATGATGCCAAACGGTGTATGCTGACCCGTGAAGACGTTATTATGAAAACAGCCTACGGCGAAATTCAGGTCAAACGGATTACAGAGCCGGACGGGGGCGTTCGAATTGTGCCGGAGTATGAAGTCTGCAAAAGCATCGCTCTTGAAAAGAAGCTTCCCATACGGATGGTATACGATACCATTATAAGATCGGTTTGCGAGTAAAGCATCCGGGCCCGGAAGACCAAGCTTTTCAGGACGAAATCAAATTGCGTTGTAATTTTATAAGGCTATGGCGTCGCAAAGCGATTTTACTTGTAATTATATTACTTGACAAAGAAGGTGTCAGGCTATAGAGACGGGCCATGAATTTAAAACAGAAATCGGTCATGTTCCTTGCGACCGGCTGTTTTATTGGGAACATCTCTTTTGCTCCCGGAACATTTGGGTCTATCCTGGGACTTCCGCTTTGCTTTTTTCTTTCTAAAATCAATTTGTTGATGGCTGTAGTTTTAACCGCAATTTTTATTTTATTTGCCATAGGGATAGCTCAGAGGGCTGAAAAAATAGTAAATACGGAAGATCCAGGCTGTATCGTCATTGACGAAATCGCAGGTATTCTGGTAACATTTACCGGTCTTCCTTTTAATACGATTTCCGTTGTTTTTGGATTTCTTATATTCAGAGCTTTGGACATCTGGAAGCCGTATCCGATTCCATGGATCGAAAGAAAATTATCCGGGGGCGCCGGTATTGTCATGGATGACGTGGCGGCGGGTATTTGCAGCAATCTGTTATTGAGAGGCATATTAATTTTCAATTGGGAAGGTGTTATTCAAACTTGAAGAAAAACAATTCCGCTAAACCTGATAAAGAGGACGTCCGTACAAAAAAAAAGAGCGGTCTTCGAGAAAATATTGAAGCGATCCTTTTGGCCATCCTTTTGGCCTTGTTTATACGGACCTTTATCATTCAGGCCTTTAAAATTCCTTCGGGTTCCATGAAGCAGACCCTTTTAATCGGAGATCATATCCTGGTCAATAAATTTATTTACGGGGTCAAGATTCCATTTTTACAGAAAACCATTATTCCGATAAAAGATCCGAAAGCCGGCGATATCATCGTCTTTAAATTTCCCGAGGATCCCAGTAAAGATTTTATCAAGCGGGTCATCGGCGTTGCAGGGGATGTAATTGAGGTGCGTGACAAAAAGGTTTATGTGAACCACATGCTGCTCAACCATGATTATGGTATTCATACAGACCCTCACATTTTTCCGGCGGTTATACAACCCAGGGATAATTTCGGCCAGGTTGTTGTTCCCGAACATTCACTTTTTGTAATGGGAGACAACCGGGATCAGAGCTATGACAGCAGGTTTTGGGGCTTTGTGGATGTGAAGGATGTAAAAGGCAAAGCCTTGATCATCTACTGGTCCTGGGACAAGGAAGATTTTGGGGTTAGGTGGAACAGAATTGGGCAGGTATTAAAGTAGGTGACGCATGCGGTTTACAAAAAAACATATCCTGGATATGGAGTCCCTTTCTGTTGACGAGATCACCTTGATTTTGGACACGGCGGACAGAATGAAGGAGATATCCGAACGGCCGATCAAAAAAGTTCCCACGCTACGGGGCAAGACCGTAGTTCTTTTTTTTTATGAACCCAGCACCCGTACCCGTATATCTTTTGATATTGCCGCCAAGCGGCTCAGTGCGGACAGTCTTTCCATCTCCGCAAGTTCCAGCAGCATGGTCAAGGGAGAAACCCTGATCGATACCGCCCGAAATATTGAAGCCATGAACCCTGATGTGATCGTAATACGGCATAGTTCCGCCGGCGCCCCTCATATGCTGGCAGGAATGATGAAGCCTTCGATTATCAATGCCGGTGACGGCATGCACGCCCATCCCACCCAATCCCTTCTTGATCTGATGACGGTTAGAGAAAATAAAGGCAAAATATCCGGTCTGCGAATTGCCGTAATCGGCGACATAGCTCACAGCAGGGTTGCCAGATCAAACAGTATCGGCTTCACAAAAATGGGCGCCCATGTGGTACTGGCAGGTCCCCGCACCATGATTCCCAAGGGGATCGAAGCCCTTGGCGTTTCCGTTACCTACAATGTAGAAGAGGCTATCCGTAAAGCAGATGTTATTATGATGTTAAGAATACAAAAGGAGCGGCAGCAAGACTTTTTGTTTCCATCAGAACGTGAGTATTCAACCGTGTATGGGTTGACAAAAGCCAAACTGAAAAAAGCCAAAGAGAATGTGCTGATTATGCATCCGGGGCCTATAAACAGGGGGGTTGAAATTGCTTATGATGTTGCAGACGGGCCCTATTCCATTATCCTTGACCAGGTAACAAACGGTGTGGCCGTACGCATGGCTCTTTTATATCTGGTGACAGGAGGTGCACGAAATGCTGATGCTGATTAAGGGCGGCAGGGTTATTGATCCCGGAAATTTAGACGGTATAATGGATATCCTTATTGCGGACGGTAACATTGTTGAGATAAAAAAGCACGGGTTGGCAGGGGATGAGTATCCGGAAGCAAAAATAATAGATGCGTCAAATAAAATAGTGACCCCCGGCTTGATCGATATGCATGTCCATCTGCGCGAGCCCGGACATGAATACAAAGAAACCATTGAAACCGGCTCTCTGGCTGCGGCTTTTGGCGGATTTACAGCAATATGCTGTATGCCGAACACAGACCCGGTCAATGATTGCAGACAGGTTACAGAATATATCTTACAAAAGGCAAAAGCAGCGGACACGGTTCGTGTTTATCCGGTTGCCGCAATCAGCAAGGGACTTAAGGGAGAGGCTCTTTGTGAATATGCAGAGTTAAAAGAAGCCGGTGCAGTTGCCGTATCCGATGACGGCAACCCGGTGAAGAACAGCCTGCTGATGCGAAGAGCCCTGGAGTATTCAAAAGGATTCGATCTGCCGGTGATTTCCCACTGTGAGGATCTGGATTTGGCTGCCGGCGGCGCAATGAACGAGGGTGTGGTTGCAACGCAACTGGGGCTTGCGGGAATACCCAATGCTTCTGAAAGTATAATGGTTTTAAGGGATATCGCCCTGTGTGAATTGACCGGCATTCCCGTTCACATCGCCCATGTCAGCACAAAAGAATCGGTAAGGGCTATAAGGGATGCAAAAACAAGAGGCATGCCGGTTACGGCGGAAACCGCGCCTCATTATTTCACACTTACAGATGAATCTGTTAAAAATTATAATACCAACGCCAAAATGTATCCCCCCTTGAGATCCGGCCCTGACAGGGAGGCTGTTCGTCAGGGGGTGTCGGACGGAACCATCGATGTTATCGCCACCGATCATGCCCCACATTCTTTTATTGAAAAACAAGTAGAATTCGACCAGGCGGCAAATGGTATCATCGGGCTTGAGACCTCGGTTTCTCTATCTTTAAAGCTGGTTGAAGACGGTGTGATCCCCATGACCGTTCTTGTTGAAAAAATGTCAACCAACCCGGCGCGCATACTCGGGCTGAAAAACGGATTGCATATCGGAGGACCGGCTGATATTACCATAATTGACCCTGAAAGATCGTATCGTGTAACTGCGGACAATTTCCGATCACTCAGCCGCAACACCCCTTTTGACGGATGGGATATGAAGGGCAAGGCGGTTTTAACAATGGTTGGCGGGAAAATCGTTTATCAGGACCCGTAAAAATATCTTAAGTGCTTACGGAGTAGTTGAGTTAATGAAAATTACAAAAGACAAATACCAAATAACAAACAAATCACAATGACCGAAATTAAAAGTTCCAAACCTTATGATCTTGAAGAAAGGCAAACGAATTTATATAAATATTTTCATCAATATTGGAAAAATCGAGATAGTTTAGATCAATGGTATTTGGAATTTGAGATTTATTTGGAATTTGATGCTTGAGATTTGTGATTTCAAAAAGTCAGTAAAGGTTACTCAACAACCAATGTTCAATAACCAATAACTAATGATGAATGAAAAATGATGAATGATACGCCTCATATACTGATTGTTGATGATGAACTGAGCATGCGCGAGTTATTAGAAGTATTGCTCATTAAGGAAGGGTACAAGGTTTCATTTGCGGAAAATGGCCGCAAGGCCATATCAATGATTGAAAAAACAGACTTTGATCTTTTGCTTTGCGACATCAGGCTCGGGGATATTACCGGCCTGGATGTGTTAAAGGCGGCAAAAGCCCGGAAACCGGATGCCGTAGTCATTATGATTTCAGCCTATGCAACGACCGAGGCGGCAGTTGAAGCCATGAATGAAGGCGCTTACGATTTTGTACCCAAACCGTTCGATAATGAAGAACTTAAACAGACCATAAAAAATGCCCTGGATCT
>MAXL01000559.1 GCA_001751005.1 Desulfobacterales bacterium S5133MH16 | reverse complement strand
CGAAAACAGGGTTGTTGGCCTAATAAAAGACTTTGGGCATTGTTAAGGAACGAGGACGAAATAACTTCCCCAACTATGCATCACAGCTTCAGGCCACCTTTGCCCGATTTCAAATCACAAAAATATCAAAATAGCCTGCTATTACTTCAACTTTTGTGATTTGAGATCGAACAAATTTGACCCAAATCTATGCGCCTACTTGGGGAAGTTATTTCGTCCTCGTTCCTAAAACAGTACGAACTGCTCCCTGGTTTGTCCAAGAAAAGAGATTATTTTGGACAACGTACATAAAAAACATTGATTTTTCGCGTTGTTATGCAATAAAAAGATGGAATTTTATGTATTAAAGAGATAAAAATGATAACCGTAAAAAGAGACATTTTCAGCAAAATTATCCCCTGGCTAGACGAAAAAAAATCCTGGTTGTTAAGGGAGCACGCCAGACCGGAAAAACCACTCTTTTGCGGCAAATTGAAGACTATCTCATCAAGCAGGGCAAAAGGGTGATATATTTTTCTGTTGACCAGGAATTGACGAATCCTATTTTGTCTGATCCCAGGTACCTGCTCCGTTTTCTAAAGGATCAGGAGGATGTTTCTGCAAACAATCCTGCCTTCATTCTTCTTGATGAATTCCAGTATATTAAAGCGCCCGGGCTTTTTCTCAAAGTTTTGTTTGATTTAAGCTCAGATTACTTACAGGTCATTGCCACCGGTTCTTCCGCCTTAGAGATAAGCAAAGAAAAGGAATTTCTCACCGGAAGAAAAATTGAATTTATCATGGAGAGATTTTCCTTTATTGAATTTCTCCGGGCCAGCTCTTCACATAAATACAACTATCAATGGAAGGTCGGTGATTCATTTGCGGACCTATCGGAATTTTACCAGGTTTACCGGAAAGATCTCGAACAGCATTGTCTGGAATATATTAACTGGGGCGGTTATCCCGAAGTTTCTCTTACCCGGAACAACATGAAAAAAGAGACAATATTGAAAGAGATAATTTCCACCTATACCCAAAAAGATGTCAGCGATTTTTTGAAAGTGGAGAATATCTCCGGCTTTAATAGATTGGTCGTGGTTCTGGCCATGCAGGTAGGTAATTTGATTAATAAAAACGAAATTGCTAATACCTTGGGGATAAATTATCGCACTCTCAACTCTTATTTGGATATTCTTCGTCATACCTTTATATATTCTTTTTTGCCACCCTATTATTCGAATATCAGAAAAGAACTGGCTAAGATGCCCAAAGTATATGCTGATGATTTAGGGATCGTCCGCTTTGCCACCGGGGCAGCTACTTCGGAATACTCAATGATACCGGGAAACCTGGCTGAAAACTTTGTATTCTTGCATTTGAAAAATTTTGGCAATATTTATTTTTATCGAACTCATTCCGGCGGAGAGATTGATTTTTTAATAAAAGAAAGCGCTGATTTTATTCCGGTGGAAGTCAAATTCAGCAAAAAACCCCAGCTACCCAGAATGATGAAGAATTTTTCCCGCACCTATCCCGTGTTGCACCAGATTGTATTGACCAGAGACATGATTGCGCAGGAAAAGAGCACATATTTTATTCCCCTTCCTGTTTTGCCGTTTATTGATCCCTGCGGTTTTTGAGGAATAAAAATGTAGCCGGTGTCTGAACGAGAACCCTCCAAATCACACTTTTCATGTCCTTGACTTGGGGTCCACTTCACTAAACTTAAAAATGATACCGGACACGGAACTCAAGTTTGTTTTCGTTTTGTTTTTCCTTGAACTCGGTAAAATTACCGCCGTTTAGAAAAGTGAAACGCAACCGAAGTTCCCAGTTGGTAAAACCGGTATATAGCATTTCAGGGGTGACGGAATAGCTGTGGTCGTCAAGGTTAAGGATGGCGATCAAGCCCGGGGTGAAATAGAGGATATCAAAAGGATCTTTCCGGTTAATTTTGAGGTAAAGATAATTGCGACCCGCCTGGGGACTTCCATAGCCCTTTTGAGAGATACTTTCAGCAACTTGAAAAAGGGTATTGTTTCCACTGCCGAGAAACCGGATCTCCGCGTCGTCAACGAATTGATAGAAACTGTTCAGTTCTGTTTCTGAGAAACCGTTGCCGTTGTGATAAAATTCAATAATGGTGGTGAATTCGCTTTCGCTCAGATAACGCAGTCCCATCAGGTATTTTTTAATGGAACGTTTGCGCTTAATTATTGTGCCTGTTTTAGAAAAATAAGTCTGCTTTATTTTAGTAAGATAGGCAAATTCTCCGTGAACCTCAAAATTTGTGGCCAGATTTTTTGAAAAATCAATGCCATATCGGGTCGAACGGCTATTGCCGTTGAATATCAAAAAAGCTATATCCGTATCCCGGTAGAGCATATAAAGTTTGGCAGCAAGGTTCACATTATTCGTCTCTCCGAAGTCTTCATTAATATCTTGCCATACCGGCAGTACCACAGTGGTCAGAGCAACTGTTTGTAACGTTCCTCCAAAACTCTTTATCAGATCAAGGCCGGCACCGATATATCCTTCCAATGCCTCTTCAGGGTCGTTGGGATCTTTGG
>MAXL01000558.1 GCA_001751005.1 Desulfobacterales bacterium S5133MH16 | reverse complement strand
GCCGTCTCCACCGCCATTTTAGAAAGTCAAAGAAACTCGGTTTTTCATGGGGATAAAGATTTTGAAACCCATTTTTTGTATGATGGGGTTTCCCAGGTCCCCAAGGTTGGGCTAAATTGCGGTGAGCCATGGTTCTTTTACTTTGATTTCTTTATTGACTTTGAAGGGTTCTATCCATAAATGGCGATTTTTTTGACAAAAGAAAAGGGTTTTAGAAATAATGGGTTCACCCTTACCCCTTTCAGCCTCATCCTCCATATCCGGCGCTGAATACAGATCCAGTTCTTTTCCCAAACCTACCATATCTTCCGCTGTCTTCTTGAGGAACCCCTTATCTGCCACGCGAAGTTCATCGAAAGGTTATGTGTTTCCGCAAGCCCCGTATGCTCTTAAATTGATGCTTCCCTATTCGAGGGAAGGATCTTCTGCGCCTCCATGTAGAGGGTATCGTGACGGCGCTCCTCGAGATCCAAGCCAACAAACTCCTTAACCGGGCTCTGGCAGAATTCCCGGCGCTGGATACTCACAAAACCTACGTCGCGAAGCAGCATCCTGAGGGTCTCCTCGTCATACATGTAGAGGTGCTGATGCTTCCACCTGAATGCTGAGTTGACCACGTCCATTGCCGTGACATGGAACCGGTTGTGGCTCTGTCTGATTTTTTCAGCCGTGGCTGTATCAAGCTGTCCGGTATAGTATTTCATGAATACTGAGGCATCCGGAACGGTGATCCTGATCCAGGCACCGGGTTTCAGCACACGGAGGCACTCAGCGAGCAAGAAGGGAGCGTCGTGCTCGCGATAGAAGTGCTCCAGGGAGTGTTCCGTGTAGATGAGCTCAACGCTGCTATCGGCAAATGGCAGACCCTCCCGAAGATCCAGAGTGAAATCTCCCTTCGGGTTCATGTCGATATTGATCCAATCCCGGAAGACTTTGCTTCCGCAGCCTAGATGAAGCTTCTTGCAGGGCTGGTTCAGAAACCGCCAATAACGATAGAGCCTGTGGGGGAGGAGAATGTTCAGCCAGGTGCGGATAAAGAGTTTAAGCTCTGAGAAGATCGGTTTTGCCAGCCTCCGGATTCCAAGGGGGAGAAAGTATCGGGATAATCGCGTCATGGTCACACCTCTCTTGGGTAGGTTAGAGGACGCTTGAGGATAGCATAATATCCTGTGTGGGTCAAACCTGATTAGAATTGCGAAAGCGAGCACAAGCTCGTTCTTTTTTGCATGTCATCATATTTCACACCGTTAGTCCGTATTTGCTCAGAACTATTCTAACCAGCGCCGAAATCAACTGTTAAAAAGAATACCATTAAAGCCAGCACAATTAATTCTTATTAAAACCTTCATCACAACCATCAATTCACATTTTTTACATCTTTTGATTTCTCATAACATCTCTAAGTTCATACTGCCAATGAAAAAGGACAGGGATATCGAAAAGGGGTACACTGTCAAACAAATGGTGGGAAAATTAAGAAGGCTTGCTGATTGCTTAGAAAAAGATAAACCATTCCGAATTCAGATCGCAGGTGAAAGGTTAAATATTCCTTCCAGTGCTATTTTTAATATAGAACATGAAAGAGAAGGCAATATGAAGGAGGTCGAATTTCAATTTAAGTGGGAGCGAAATTAATCACTCTTTTTGCTAAAAGCATCTTTTCCTATTAATTTAAGGTGGTTGAAGGAAGTCAAGGTTGATGAATTGGATACTATTATTTGTCCTGAACGAAACTTGATTTGACAGCAGTCAGATCCTTCTGGATATCAATGCTACCCAAACACATGATTACTGCCCTTGACCTTGAAAATTTGAAGTCATATAATCTTTACGATTTAGCTTTGAAATCTTTAATCTAAGACCTGTGTTTACTGCTATGGAAGTTTAAATATCAGAGCCTTAAAATCCGTGGGATATCGTTTTTTCAATGGGTCAAATCCATTTTTCGGGGGTTGTTCTTTCCATTTTGATGGAATATGTAATCGAAATCAATTGACTTTCAGTTGGCGTACTGGCAAGAGTACCAGTTATCACGCCGACTATTTAATATCTGATGTTAGCCAGAAAAGAGAATTTTATGAAAAGATTCAAGGTTAAACTCCATGGGAAGAATTTCCTCCTCAATCTTGAAGGTGATCCCAAAAAGTTTGGGTTTTATACCACGAGATTTGTAAAGGCAGAGAATCCACAAGAGGCCGAAAAAATTGCCGTCATCTTAACTCACCAAAATCCTAATTTAAGGAAAACCGTACTAAATGAAACTGATGATCGCCCGAAAATTAATTTGGAAGAAATAAAGGAAGTCAGCTTTCTAAAATTCTTTGCCAAAAAATCAACAACAGACTTTACGTTTTATCCCGAAGATGAGGAATAGATGCCTGCTATAAAAGACAGGAATTTCAAGCCTAAAATCTTTACAGATATCACAATGCCTACTAAATTGTTTGTAGCCCAAATACTGGCAAGTAACATGTAATGGCAAACAATTAGACCAACTGGATAATATTAACCCACTTCATTCTTTTTGCTATTTCAAACTGGATACTTTGTATCCACTATCCTCTTTTTTGATCTATCAAGAAAATCTCTCTAGAATTAAACTTTACATATAAATTTGAATGCTTACTTTTAAATACCACAATGTGGCATACACTTTGCTATATAGAAAGACAGGTCTTGTTTGAAATAAAAGCAATCACGATAAGGAGGAAAAAATGAAACGAAATACATTAATTATAACCGGCATAGCACTTTTGGTATCCATTGCGGCGGTTTCCGCTTTTGCCCACGGTCCCGGATGGGGTCGGGGCCGAGGATACGGTCATATGATGGGATCTGACAGTTGGGGACCAGGTTGGCATCACAGAGGTGGGCATGGGTATGGCCAAGAAGGATATTACGGCAATCTTTCTGCAGAGGAAATAGCAAAACTGGATCAGCAGCGTTCCGAATTCTTCAAGGCAACTGAAGATATCAGACAGAATCTTTATGCGAAAGAGCTCGAATTGAGAAGCGAACTTGCCAAGGAAAACCCCGACACCAGCAAAGCTTCAAAGCTGCAGAGTGATATATCGAAGCTTCAAAGCAATCTTGATCAGAAACGCCTGAATTATGAAATCAAGGCAAGGAAATCCGCACCAAGCTATAATCGTGGCCCTGGAGGATACGGTCCAATGATGGGCTATGGCCCTCGTGGAGGCGGATACTGCATGTGGTAAGCATTGTGTAAGAAAGATTAGGCTTATTTATTACGAAGGGGTGGCAAATCAATGATCGCCCCTTTCGTTTTCTGAAATTTCACTATTCTGGTATTATATTTAAATGTTTTATTTTTATAGAATTTCAGTATCGAAAATCTGAAGACTGCGACTATTATTCGGACCAATTTCGAACAACAGAAACTTTAGATTTTCATTTCAGAACGTGCTTTTCATTTTTCGAGCTACAACAATATTTAGGGTTTACTAATAAGGCGAAATAGTTGTGTGTACTGCTATAGAGATGCACATATCATGTCCATAAAATTCGTGTGATATCGTTTTTTCAATAAGGGCAAATCCATTTAACAGGATTTGGCCCTTTGATTTTTATTGGAATTTAGGATATATGTAATTGGTGCAGATTGTTGTTCGCCTGAGATTATGGTAAGAAATCTGTAATCAAATAGATTACTTCATTCCACCAATCAATACCATAATGTAACATATATCCATTTCAATTGTTTCACAATACTATCATCGTGAAGCAATTGAAACAAAAAGGATCAGCAGCATTGACCCCCTCAACCGAAAATTGAACGTTATATGACGCACGACTTGAAAAACCAGAAACAGATTATAGACCTCACCGCCATGGCGACCCTGGGCGTACTGTGCGCCAGCTGGGGGCTGGCACAGGTAGCCATCAAGGTAGCCATTCCCGGCGTCCCTCCGCTGCTGCAATCCGGTATCAGATCGGTGGGCGCAACCGTTTTGATCTGGAGCCTGATGGCAATGCGCAGGGAACCGGTGTTGGAAAAAGACGGCACCCTTTGGTGGGGACTCGCGGCCGGCATTCTTTTTGCCGCAGAGTTCATTCTGATATACTGGGGCCTCGAATTTACCAACGCATCCCGAGCTACTATTTTCCTTTATATATCGCCCTTCGTTGTCGCTTTGGGGGCCCAGCTCTTTATTCCGGGCGAACACCTTCGGAAGATTCAAGTTTTGGGGCTGTGCTGTGCCTTTGTCGGCATCGCCGTCGCCTTTAGAGAGTCGCTGAGTTTCCCCAACTATCGAATGCTGATCGGTGACGCCATGCTGACAGTTGCTGCTGTTTTCTGGGGAGCGACCACGGTTCTGATAAAGGCCAGTCCCCTTGTCCGGGTCAAACCAAGCAAAGTTTTGCTATACCAGCTTGCTGTCTCTGCGGTGGTCCTGCCGCTGGCGTCCCTGGCAAGGGGTGAACCCGGTATTGTTTTGATGACACCTTTGATTGCCGGCTGTCTGGTCTACCAAACAGTTTGGGTCGCATTTATTACATACCTGGCCTGGTTCTGGCTCATTCGCCACTATCCCCCTTCGCGTTTGGCATCATTCACCTTTCTGACGCCACTTTTCGGAGTGCTTGCCGGCGGTCTGCTGCTCAACGAGCCGATTACAGGCGCACTGTTACTTGCGCTGGTTTTGGTGGGTATCGGTATCTATCTGGTGAATCGACCACCTACCGGTTGATACCCGATAACGGTTATTGCAATATGGGGAGCATTACTCAATTTTCGGATTTTCTATAAAAAATGTGTTGGAAGGAAAATAAAGGCAAGATTTTGCAATAAGGAATTATTTATTATGGTGTTGATGACTACAATGAAAAAAAGCTATTAATGGCCTGATTTTTTTGTGATACCATAATATCATATCACCAAACGATGGTTGCGGCGATTTCTGCTATAAATGACAGGTTTTTAAGGCCCTAAATTATTTGGGATATCGTTTTTTCAATAAGAGCAAATCCGTTTGACAAGTTTTGCCCTTTTCATTTTTATGATATATAAAAAAAGATTGGAATTGATTCAGGTTGCTAAAATGGCAAGAAATTCCAAAATGATTTCGGTTTGAAATATTTACGTTTTGGTAATTGGAAGTGTTAGCACCAAGCTCTCACTTTTTAGGTATGATGGAAAGGAGGTAAGGTATGGCTACCCTATTCGAAGAAACTGCTATAAAAGATATGATGATGCGCAATAGAATGATAAGATCCGCCACCTGGGAAGGGATGTGCGAACAGGACGGACGGCCCACCGATAAATTGATCGACTGGTATCGAAACTTTGCACAAGGCGGTATAGGCTTGATTGTTTCAGGCTACACGTTTGTACGACCTGAAGGTAAAGGGCTTCCTGGCAAAATGGGAATCCATACCGATGACTTTGCGGACGATTATGAAAATTTGGCTAAAGCTGTCCACGAGGATGGCGGTAAGATTGCGGTTCAGTTGGTCCATGCCGGTGGCCAGACCAATGCCATTAACGCCGGTCGACAGCCCCTTGCGCCCTCGTCCGTGCAGGTTGACCAATTCCCGGAGATGCCGGCTGAACTCACAAAGGATGAAATCCGTGCCATTATTACAGCATTTGGACAGGGGGCACGCCGAGCCAAGGCCTGGGGCTTCGATGCAGTACAACTACATGGCGCCCATGGTTTTCTGATCAACCAGTTTCTTTCTCCACTCACCAACCGCCGCACTGATGAATATGGCGGCAGTATAGAAAGCCGCAGCCGATTTCTGCTCGAAGTTTACCAAAGGGTGCGAGAGACAGTCGGAACCGATTATCCTGTGCTTATCAAGTTGAATGCTGCGGACAACCTGGACGGTGGTCTTGAAACTGATGATGGGGTTTATGCTGCCAAAAAACTCGCAGAAGCCGGTATTGATGCTATAGAAGTCTCAGCAGGTACTCCCGCCTCCGGTGCAGAAAACCCGGCACGCGAAAAGATAAATAAGCCTGAGAAGGAGGCATATAACCTGGAACTTGCCCGACGAATCAAGAATGCGGTCAGTTGTCCGGTCATGGTTGTGGGTGGATTCCGGTCCTTTGAAGTTGCCCAAAAAACAATTAGGGACGATGGTATGGATTACATTGCCATGGCAAGGCCGCTGATCCGGGAGCCAGATCTGCCCAACCGATGGCTTCAAGGTGATCATAGCACGGCCAAGTGTATTTCATGCAATAGCTGTTTTGGACCAGGCCTTGAAGAAGGCGGGATTTATTGTGTGATTGAAAAAAAGGAGCAGGAAAAGGCAGTAAAAAGTTGATAGTCCCAAAATGAACTAAGGCAACGAAGCCCTATATCTTATTTCCAAATGATATTGGAACTATCACTGCTATGTATGGCTGGAATTTATAGCCTAAGATTTTATAGATATCATAATGTCTGCTAAATAGTTTATAGCCCAAATATTGGTAAGATAAACCCCACGTTTTTTAAGATTCAAAATTTAGCAGAGATTCAATAATTATCTGGATGCTGATTTTGATCCATGTTGTGTTTAAAACTCAGCGTAAGATGATTAGCTAATGTTATGCGTAAATCGGGAAAAAGGAAATGAATAAACACGAGAAAATAAATTATGTTGAATTTCCGGCTAAAGATATCGAAGCTACCAAGGCGTTTTTTACAACAGTATTCGGTTGGTCGTTCGTAGATTATGGCCCTGAATATACGGCTTTCTCAAACGAAGGCATTGACGGCGGCTTTTTCAAATCCAATCTAATTGTCTCAACAGAAAATGGTAGTGCTCTTATCGTTTTCTACAGTAAAGACTTAGAGCAAACTCAAGCCAAAATTAAGAGCGCTGGTGGTTCAATCATAAAACCAATATTCTCATTCCCCGGTGGTCGTCGCTTTCACTTTGCTGATCCCAATGGTAACGAATATGCGGTTTGGTCAGATATAAATGCATAACAAGGCAAATCCACTCGGGCAGTCAAAAGAGTCGCTTCGCTCCGTTTTGCCTGCCGGTAATTTGCAGCGTTGCATATCCAAATCATATCATACGATTTGCGAAACTTGCACTATCTGCTATGAAAACACACGTATCATTTCCAAAAATTTCGTGTGATATCGTTTTTTGCAGAGGGGCAAATCCATTTCGGGGGTTTGCCTTTTGATTTTTTATGAACTTTATGCGATATATGTAATCGGAAATAATTGACGTTGGTTTGGCATTGGCAAGGTATCTTGAATCAAGCACATCTCTCCCTCCCATGGCTTCCTTTTCAAAGAAATTACTCCCCTAATAGATAAAGTTTAAATGGGAGCTCACACCTTATTTCCCAGCACTCAAACTCTGCTACCTTCTTTTGTCACTTCATTTGACGATATTCGTCATATTATTGCTATCATAAAACCTCTAAATATGACCTTACTGCCTGTAAATATTATATAAAATCTATATTATCATTCTGGTTCAATTTTTGCATCACAACCTATGTGAATGAGAACAATAAAAGGAGGATCGACATGAATTATAGTGTTATGAAAAGATTAATGTTTCTTTTAACTATTGTCTTATTTCTATTTTCTGTCAGCGCATGTAGAACAACCGGGGGAGCGGTAGGTTTTGGATGGGGTGAGGGATCAGGATACGGACACCATCATGAAGTCAAAAAAGGAGGACCTCCACCACATGCACCCGCCCATGGATATCGTGCAAAATATAATTATCGGTATTACCCTTCCTGTAGCGTTTACTATGACGACTATAGAAAATTATATTTTTACCTTGAAGGGCCTAGCTGGCGGATTGCCGCATCGTTGCCTCATTCTATTCAATTGGGATCTGGCGGGTTTGTAAGCATTGAGATGGGTTCCGATAGACCTTATATCCATTACGAAGAGCACAAGCGCAAATACCCTCCAGGTCAATACAAGAAAAAGTATAAGAAAAAAAATAAATGGCTTGGTTGATAGCTGTGATCAGCATGAAGTAAATTAAAAGTTAATCTTAGGAAGTGAGGAAGGACTATGCATTCATTAAGACAAAAAAGAAAATCAATCGCAGTGCTGGTAATTATAGCTCTTAGCACATTTAGCATTATTTCAGCACCAGCCCATGCAGCAATGGTAAATACAGCTGAAATCCTAAAACAGAATCAACATAATCTTGCGTGTGAGCGCATAAATATGTTCCTCGATCGTTCTGAAGTGCAAAAGCATTTGGTGGCCTGGGGTGTAAACCCTGAAGAAGCTAAGGCAAGGGTAGATAGCCTTACTGACCAGGAAATTGAGAAAATCGCAG
>MAXL01000557.1 GCA_001751005.1 Desulfobacterales bacterium S5133MH16 | reverse complement strand
ACATTTGTTCATTTTGGACTGCAGGCTTCAGGCGTCGTTGTGGGCCACCAAAACCCTTAATGTTTCCGCTTTGCAAATGAATGAATCAACCTCGTGAGAAATTAAAGGGTTTTATGGTTTGATGAAGAATTTATCTTAGGGGTCAAAAAACCATTTTCCTTTTTTAGTCGGCGCCTTAAGAGATTCTTCAAGCTGTTTTAAAAACCTGGCTCTGGGTATCTCTCTGGCCCCAAAACTGAGAAGGTGCTCGGTTGTTAGCTGGCAGTCTATCATATCAAAGGATAATTTGTTAAGATATTCAACGAGCGTAACAAGGGCTACGTTTGAAGCATTGCTGATTCGGGTAAACATGGATTCCCCGAAAAAACATCTCCCCAGAGAAACGCCGTATAACCCTCCGGCCAGCTCCCCCTGGCGCCAGGCTTCCACCGAATGTGCGAAACCCGATTCATGAAGCTTGCAGTAGACATCAATCATATCTTCGACGATCCAGGTTCCTTGATTATTCTCCAGCCGAATTTGGGCGCACTGGTTGATCACCCGAACAAATGCGGAATCCACGGTCACCGTAAAAACCCCTTTTCTTATAATTTTCTTCAAGGTTTTTGAGATCCTGATCTCACGAGGATACAGGACAAGACGAGGATCCGGTGACCACCACAAAATCGGTTCATCATCTGAAAACCACGGGAAAATGCCCATACGGTAGGCAAGGAGAAGACGCTCCCGGCTTAAATCACCGCCAATAGCCAGTAAACCTTCTCCGGAGGCAAGATGTGGAGGGGGGAATGCTATTTTATCTGTTAAAAGAAAAACAGTCACTCAATTACTCAACGACTGAATTTAAAGACTTCGCCCTAGTTGGAATGGCGAATTTCCGAGACATAAAATCAAAGGTCAGCTTGTCATTCACTTCATTAATAAAAACCTCTCCGCCTTTTTCAAGCCGCCCGAACAGAATCTCATCTGAAAGTATGTCTTTGATCTCGGTCTGGATCAACCGGGTTAGAGGTCTGGCTCCGTAACGGGGATCATGCCCGCTTCTTGCCAGCCATGTTCGTGCACCGGAAGAAAGAGTGATGGATATCTTTTTAACGCCGAGTTGTTCTTTAAGCTCTTTCATGAATTTATCCACCACCTTTTCCATGATCTCCTCATTCAGCGCATTAAAATGAATGATGCCGTCAAGGCGGTTTCTGAATTCCGGACTGAAAAACTTTTCAACCGCTTTTTTCCCTTTGTCTTCGGTATCATATTTTTTATCACCGAAACCGATGGTCTGGCTGCTCATTTCCCGGGTGCCGGCATTTGAAGTCATCATAATGATTACATTTCTGAAATCAGCCTTTTTGCCGTTGTTATCGGTCAGGGTCGCATGGTCCAAAACCTGAAGTAAAATATTAAACATATCCGGGTGCGCTTTCTCTATTTCATCAAAAAGAAGAACGCTGTGAGGATGTTTACGTATGCCCTCCGTTAAAAGTCCTCCCTGATCAAAGCCGATATACCCCGGAGGTGCGCCGATAAGACGCGCCACGGCATGTTTCTCCATATATTCGCTCATATCGAATCGTAAAAACTGAACTCCGAGAATTCTGGAAACCTGTAGTGACACTTCCGTCTTGCCAACACCGGTGGGACCGGCAAACAGGAATGAACCGATCGGCCTCTCGGGTGTTCCCAGGCCTGCACGGGAGCGCTTTATGGAGGTGACAAGGGATGCGATGGCATCGTCCTGCCCGAAAACAACCTGCTTGAGTTTTCCTCCAAGATTCTCCAACTTTGTTCTGTCCGGCGTTGAAACGCTGATTGTCGGTATTCTTGCCATCTTGGCCACGATTTTTTCAATGTCTTTGGGGTGGATATTCTTTCTGCTTGAAGGCCCCGAAAGTCTCATAAACGCTCCGGCTTCATCTATTACATCGATGGCTTTGTCCGGTAGATACCGATCATTGATATATTTTGCAGAAAGTTCAACAGCGGTTTTCAGCGCCGGATCCGTATAAATAATACCGTGATGTTCCTCATAACGGGATCGCAACCCTTTTAAAATTTGAATGGTCTCCTTAATCGGAGGTTCCAAAATTTCGATCTTTTCAAAACGGCGGGACAGGGCACGGTCCTTTTCAAAGTAATTTTTGTAATCCTCATAAGTGGTTGAACCGATACACCGCAGATCACCGGTTGACAGTGCCGGCTTCAGAATATTGGATGCATCCATGGATCCTCTGCTGGTAGCGCCGGCGCCAACCATGGTATGGATTTCATCAATAAACAAAATGGCATCTTTTTTCTTTTCCAGAGCAGCCATCACCCCTTTTAATCGCTGCTCAAAGTCACCCCGGAATTTTGTGCCTGCCAGCAGCCCCCCGAGATCCAGGGAATATATGCGGACATCTTTAAGCAGGTCGGGAATGGATTTGTCATTTATCCGAAGCGCCAGCCCTTCGGCCATTGCAGTTTTCCCTACACCCGGGTCTCCCACAAAAACCGGATTGTTCTTTCGCCGCCGGCAGAGCACTTGAATAATTCGTTCCATCTCAAGTTCCCGGCCGATCAACGGGTCCAGCTTTCCCTGGGACGCACTTTTAACAAGATCGATGGTAAACGCCTCCAGGGGATCGGTCTTCTTCTTTTTTCCCTTTCTGTCCGTTTTCACCAGTCGATCTGATTCATCTTCTTTATAGTGCGACCGGGAAACATCATGGGAAATGTAGCTTAAGACATTAAGACGGGTGATACCTTCGGCGTTCAGAAAATATTCGGCATGAGAATCCTTTTCCTGAAAAATCGAGGCAAGGATGTCACTTACCGCCACTTCCTGTTTTTCGGCGGAACGGACATGATTAATGGCCCGCTGAAGCACCCGTTGAAAGGCGACGGTCTGCTGGAGCACATATTCATTTCCTTCGGGGACACTCACCATCCGCTGGCTGAAAAATAATTCAAGGGCGCTTCTAAGGTTGTCAATATTACCCCCGCAATTCTCGATGATTTCCATACCGTTTTTATCGTATAGAATGGCAAAAAGCAGATGTTCTATACAGACATACTCATGGCGTCTTTTCCGGGCTTCTCTTACCGCAAATCCGAGCGTTTCGCTAAGTTCTTTATTGATCATGGTCTATTCTTCCTCCATGGTACACTTAAGAGGAAACCCGTGTTCACGGGCTAAAGAATGAACGGTCTTTACTTTGGTTTCAGATACTTCGTATGTATAAACACCGCAAATGCCCATGCCTTTTTGGTGGACATTCAGCATAATTTCTACCGCTTCTTCCGGTGGTTTGTTGAAAACAAGCATCAGGATTTCGACGACAAACTCCATGGTGGTATAATCGTCATTGTGAATCAGCACCTTGTACATGGGAGGTTCATCAATCTCGTCCCTGGTTTCTGAAATGACTTCTTCTTCTATTTCAGGACTGTGTTCGTTCATGGCGCCATCCACCACAATTAGTTTTCAATAAATTATAACCATTAATGCCCGGCTTTGTAAAGAGGATAAATCGAAAAAATCTTCCCTCCTTTAACTATCTCCCGCAGCATTTTTTATATTTTTTTCCGCTCCCGCACGGACAGGGTGCATTCCGGCCGACCTTTTTTTCAGCCCGTTTGACCGGTTTTTTCTTTTCCGGTTCATCACCACTGGAGAATGTCATCTTCTGTTCCTTTGGCTGCTGCAAATCTGCTATCTTTTTGGGCTCGGATATCTGGATTCTGAACAAAATCCCCAACGTCTCTTCTTTAATTCTGGAAATCATATCCTGAAACAGTTCAAACCCTTCTTTTTTGTATACGATCAGGGGGTCCTGCTGCGCATATCCTCTTAAACCGATCCCTTCTTTCAGGTGATCCATGCTTAACAGATGATCTTTCCACAGGTTATCCACGGTCTGAAGCATGACGATCCGTTCAAGGCTCCTGAATTCTTCCGCTCCTATGTCAGCCTCCTTTTCATTATAAAGACTTAAACCCGCATCAGAAATCAACCCGGCCAACCCGTCTCGGGTGAGCCCGTCCAGGGTATCATCATCAAGTTTATCCAGACGGAAGTGAAATTGTTTGAATACCGCTTCATTCAGCCCTTTCCAGTCCCACTCTTCAGGAAGCGTTCTTTCGTCAATGCAGCTATAGGTTATCTCCTCGGCCTTATCGCGAATCATATCTTCAATGGCCGGTTTTAAGCTTTTACCGTCAAGGGCTTCCCTCCGCTGCTTGTATATGACCTCCCTTTGCTGATTCATTACATCATCATATTCTAATAGCTGCTTTCTTATATCAAAATTATGCCCCTCAACCTTTGCCTGGGCATTTTCAATGGCCTTGCTTATGAGATTGTGTTCGATGGGTTCACCCTCTTCCATTCCAAGCTTTTCCATAATTCCGGTTATCCGTTCCCCGCCGAATATGCGAAGCAGGTCATCTTCCAGGGCAAGATAGAAACGCGATGAACCCGGATCACCCTGTCTGCCCGAACGCCCCCTGAGCTGATTATCGATTCGCCGACTTTCATGTCTTTCAGTTCCTAAAATATGAAGCCCTCCCAGTTCAGTAACGCCTTCACCCAATACAATGTCAGTTCCGCGGCCGGCCATGTTTGTTGAAATCGTAACCGCCCCTCTCTGACCCGCCATTGTGATGATCTCGGCCTCCTTTTCATGGTTTTTTGCATTCAAGACCGAATGTTTAATCCCTCTTTTTTTTAATTTTTTTGAAAAACTTTCTGAAACATCAATTGAAATGGTTCCCACCAGAACCGGCTGCCCCTTTTCATGAAGTTCGATGATTTCATCCATGGCCGCATCAAATTTCTCCCTGCGGGTTTTGTAAATCACATCCGGAAAATTGTTTCGGATCATGGGTTGATTTGTGGGAATTACCGAAACGTCCAGATCATATATTTTTTTGAATTCAGCAGCCTCTGTATCAGCGGTACCGGTCATGCCGGCAAGCTTGTTATACATCCTGAAATAGTTCTGAAAGGTAACCGTAGCCAACGTTTGGTTTTCGTTTTCGATCTTTACGTTTTCTTTGGCTTCAAGGGCCTGGTGCAGACCTTCGGAGTAGCGACGTCCGGGCATGAGGCGCCCTGTGAATTCATCTACGATGATAACCTCCCCATGTTTCACAATATAATCGACATCACGCTTAAACAGGGTGTAGGCTTTAAGGGCCTGGTTTATATGATGCAGAAGTTCAATATATTTCGGATCATACAGATTGTCGACCTTGAGCATTTTTTCCGCTTTTGCGACCCCTTCTTCGGTCATAACTGCTGATCGGGCCTTTTCGTCCACGGTATAGTCCTTTTCAGATACAAGACGTGGAATAATGCCATTGACCAGATGATACAGTTCCGTGGATTTTTCAGCCGGACCGGATATGATCAACGGGGTTCTGGCCTCGTCAACCAATATGCTGTCCACCTCATCAACAATGGCAAAATTGAGTTCTCCCTGGACAATGAAATCTTTTTCAAACTTCATATTGTCCCTCAAGTAGTCAAAACCGAACTCATTGTTTGTACCGTATGTAATATCTGAATGGTATGCGGCCTTCCGCTCTTCATCATCCAGACCGTGCAATATACAGCCCACGGAAAGACCGAGAAAATTATAGATATGCCCCATCCATTCCGTATCACGCCGTGCCAGGTAATCATTCACCGTAATAATATGAACTCCCTTGCCGGTAAGTGCGTTCAGATAAGCCGGAAGAGTGGCTGCCAGAGTCTTGCCTTCACCGGTCTTCATTTCAGCGATTTTTCCCTGATGAAGAACCACTCCACCGATAAGCTGTACATCAAAATGCCGCATGCCCAGGGTCCGGATCGATGCTTCTCTCACGGTTGCAAAAGCCTCCGGAAGAATATCATCAATTGATTCGCCATTCTTCAAGCGCTCTTTAAACAACCGGGTCTGTGTTTTCAGCGCTTCATCATTCATGGCCTGGATCTGAGGTTCTATGGCATTGATCTTTTCAACAACAGGGTGTATTTTTCTTAATTCCCGTTCGTTTTTACTGCCAAATACTTTTGTTAAAAAATTTGCGACCATATCATCAATAATCCTCCTGAATAGTTAGTTTCCATCCATAAATGGCTATTTTTCCGATGAGCGGCGTTCTCCGCGGGTTTCCGCCCTCGACGTACTTCAAGTACGCCTCGGGCGAAAACCCTT
>MAXL01000556.1 GCA_001751005.1 Desulfobacterales bacterium S5133MH16 | reverse complement strand
TTTTGCATGATCCCATGCTGTTATTAAAGAGCAATGGACATCATCAAAACAAATCCGGCTACCTCGACATTACCCGAAAACTTTTTAAACTTGATGAATAAACGGAGGACAACCTTGAAAAAAACAGCAATCCTTTTTCCCGGTCAGGGATCACAGTCTGTGGGTATGGGCCTTGATTTTTATCAGGAATACGACAGTGTCAGAGAAATTTTTGACATGGCGGAGGAAATAACCAAAATCAATATATCCAAACTGTGTTTTAAAGGCCCCTTCGACGAGCTTACCCAAACGGTGAATCTTCAGCCTGCAGTCACCACTGTAAATCTGGCCTGTTTTTCTGCGCTTGACAAAGAGGGGGCCGGTTCTGATATATGCGCCGGCCATAGTCTGGGCGAATACAGCGCATTGCATGCATCAGACATCGTATCACAAGAAGATACCATCAGACTCGTTTTTAAAAGGGGGGAACTGATGCACCGTGAAGCAACCCGGTATAAAGGGGCCATGCATGCAATTATCGGGTTGCCGATCAATACCGTCCAAGAACTTGTCGCCGAGGTGCAAAGAGAAGGAATTGTTGCCGTGGCAAATCACAATACCGAACAGCAGATTGTAATCACCGGAGCGCCGGACATGGTTAAAAAGGTTTCCGCCCTGGTTTCTTCCCGGGGAGCAAAAGCCATCCCCTTGAAAGTCAGCGGCGCGTGGCACAGTGAATTGATAAAAGGCGCCCAGGACGAGTTTAGAGACGTTATCGAATCCATGCATTTTAACACACCGGACCGCCCCGTGGTGTTTAATGTAACGGCCGACTATGCTGAAGATCCGAATGAAATCAAATCGATCATGGCCCGGCAGCTTTGCAGCCCCGTAAAATGGTATGACTCCGTGTGCAGGCTTATGGCCGAAAATGTGGGGGTCTTTGTTGAAGTGGGGCCGGGAAAGGTTCTTACCGGTTTAATAAAAAAAATATTGCCCAAGGATTATCCCTGTAAAATATATACGGTAAACAACATGAAGCAGCTGGAGCGATTCTTGAAAGAAACCACTTAATTTTTTTTGGATGATAACGTTCCGTGTTGCATGAGTCTTTTTTTTGGCCACGATTGGTCTCAATATGAATAGTAAAACACTGTTTTATGTTTGGCAAAATTGACGGTCTCGTAAAAAGTAAGAAAACTGAGCTTTTTACAAGATTGTCAATTAATTTTTAAAAATAACAAAAAAATGAAATTTTTCTTTACATAGACATTTTGTTAATATAGGCTGATTATTTTTACAAAATCCGAGTTATTTTTTATTTTAAAGGGTTTGCCATGAAAAAGGATGATATCGAATATTTTAAAGAACTTTTAACCAACCGATTGGAAGAACTGTTAAGTCATGCAGATAATACGGTCTCAGGTATGACCACCCCGAAAGAGAATTTTCCGGATCCAGCGGACCGTGCTTCTCTTGAATCAGACCGGAATTTTATGCTTCGCATAAGGGATAGAGAAAACAAGCTTATCAAGAAGATAAAAAAAGCCTTGGAACGTATTGACGACGGCACGTTCGGAGTCTGTGAAAAATGCAGTGAAGATATTTCAACAAGTCGCCTTAAGGCCAGACCGGTTACTACGTTATGTATTGATTGTAAAACCAAAGAAGAGGCTTTTGAAAAAGCCCTCGGATTATAAATAAGAATGTGAAAATTGACCTTCATATTCATTCAACCGCTTCTGATGGAACGCTTTCACCATTGGAAATCCTAAATATGGCCCAACGTCTCAATCTCGGGGCTATATCCATCACAGATCATGACACCATCAATGGAACAAAAGAAGCCCTTGCCATTGGGATACCTCCTTCCCTTAAATTCTTAACCGGTGTTGAAATCAGCGCGAATCCACCGCCGTCTTTTTCCGGTCCGGGAAGCTTTCATATTTTGGGTTATGGTATCAATATACATGATACAGAATTGAACCATACACTTGTCCGGTTACAGGAAGCGAGAAAGAATAGAAACCCCCGGATTATTGAACTGCTGAATCGCATGGGGTTTGAACTGACGTTGCACGAAATACGAAAAGAGGTCGGAGAATGTCAGCTTGGAAGACCTCATATTGCAAATCAAATGGTAAAAAAGGGCTTTGTTCAATCGGTTAGTGAGGCATTTGACAACTATCTGGCAACCGGTCAACCGGCATATGTTGATAAATATCGTGTTGACTGTGACAGAGCAATTGCAGTGATACTCAATGCCGGGGGAATCCCTGTGCTGGCCCATCCCGTTCTTCTCAACATCCAAGATGATGATGTCCTTGAAAAGCTGGTTATCTGTTTAAAGGAAATGGGTCTTAAAGGAATAGAAGCCTATTACCCTGAACAAACGCCGGATCTTATTGCCCGATATACTGAGATAGCAAACCGGTACGGATTATTAATTACCGGGGGTACGGATTTTCACGGTTCTATTAAGCCCGAAATTAAAATGGGGTCGGGTAGAGGAAATTTTTCCGTTCCTTATGAACTGTATGAAAAATTAATTTCAAGTCTATAGATAGGAACATAGATGGCACAAACAGATCTGTCCGAATTAAATCGGAAGCTTAATTATGAATTCAAGAATACGGATCTCCTTGTTGAATCCTTAAGACACAGTTCATTTGTAAATGAACAACTCGAAACAGACCTCAAGGATAATGAGCGCCTTGAATTTCTTGGGGATGCTGTTTTAAATCTTGTGGTGGGGCACATTCTCATGCAAAGATATCCGGATTTAAAGGAGGGGGATCTGTCGAGGATGAGGGCCAATCTGGTTAATGAATTTCAACTTGCATCCATTGCCCGGAGGATAGGTCTGGGTTCCCATGTACAACTGGGCAAGGGAGAAATCCAATCAGAAGGCTGGGATAAGCAATCCATACTGGCAAACACGTTTGAAGCCGTAACTGCAGCAATTTATATAGATGGCGGTTTTGATGCTGTTTTTAAAATCATTGACGGCCATTTTTCGTTTTTGATTAATTCCGTAACCACACCGACTGCCAATCATGATTTCAAAAGCCAGATTCAGGAACTTGTTCAGATGGAATACCGATCAATACCCACTTACAACATCGTCCATGAAAGCGGTCCGGATCATGACAAAACTTTTCGGGTTCAGTTGACGGTTGGTGAGGTCCAGACAGAAGGAATCGGAAAGAGCAAGAAGGCTGCCGAACAGGATGCCGCCAGAAAAGGCCTTGATATTTTAAAGTCCGGAACTCCCATTTAAGTGAGCCTAAAGAAAGACACGCCCTTTATCATCCCGATTTTTTTACCCAATCTCGGGTGCCCCCATCAGTGCGCTTTCTGCAACCAAACATCCATCACCGGTGTAACGTCTGACACGATTTCCCCGGAAACACTGTGTTTGCTGATAAATGAGTTTCTTGGATATAAAAAAACACAGAGACGGTCTGTTCAGGTGTCTTTCTACGGAGGGAATTTTTTGGGCCTGAAAAAAGATTACATCAGGATTCTACTTGATGAAACGACAAAATTTGTAAAAAATAAAAAAGTCGACAGTATTCGCTTTTCTACTCGGCCAGACACGATAAGTGACAAACAGCTTGATATAATTAAGGATTATCCTGTTTCAACCATTGAAATCGGTGTTCAGTCTATGGACAATCAGGTTCTGGCCATGGCAAAACGGGGACACACCGCTTTGGATACGGAAAAAGCCGCGGCCCTGCTAAAGGAACAAAATTATGACGTCGGCATGCAGATGATGGTAGGGTTGCCGGGTGATGACGAAAACAAATCCCTGTTTACCGCACAAAAAATTGCATCGCTTTCTCCTAATTTTGTCAGGATTTATCCTACGGTTGTTCTTGCACAGAGCCGTCTTGCCGTATGGTATCGAAAAGGAGAATATACGCCCTGGTCTCTTTCGCGTTGCGTCTCTCTCGCAAAAAACCTTTACCTTTTTTTCAAAAGCAAAAAGATCCCGGTCATTCGTATGGGGCTTCAGGCCTCAGAGGATCTTGTAAAAGACACGACGATTTTAGCAGGACCTTACCATCCGGCTTTCGGACATATGGTTCATTCTGAAATCTTTATGGATATGGCCGTATCCATTATGGAAGCCAAGAACGGCTCATGTGAAAAAATTACCATAAACGTTCATCCCCGAAGCATTTCAAAAATGAGGGGGTTAAAAAATAAGAACGTGGAAAGCCTGAAAAAAAAATTTCAAATCAAATCCCTCGAGATTATCCCGGATCTTTCCCTTGCCGAAGATAAACTGAGGGTTGTGTCTTGAATTTATTATTACCCAAAACATCCTTGGGATGAAATGGGTAATCTTATTTGATGATCAATCCATAAGGTCAAGTATCTTCCTTGAGGTATATTCTCCGACATCCGCCAGCGCGTCTATGGGCAAAAACGATAGGGCATTGTTAGAATATAGGCAAGTAACCGAAGCCAAAAAATCATCATCGGCTTCATAGAAAATATAGCAAAGGGCTATTTTTGGCAACGGGTAGACAATAAATGAAAAATCGCCTTCCACACCTGTCGGGGCGTTACGTCCGCTAAGATTTGCCATAATTCGCTCTTTTGTTTTTTCGATTCTTTCAACGTGCGGCACCAGAATCTGCTGAGCATGGGTAACAAAAGCTCCGGCATAGGGCATACTGTTCGGAAAATCCTTAAAGGCTTTTAAGGGCTCCAGCATGCTTGGCTCAGTCCCGGCATGAAGCGCATACAGGGAAATCAGAATCCCGATCACCCCGGTCTGTTGGACTTGGCCCAGAAAGATTCCACCGGGTCCAAGCTCACATTTCTCACCAAAAGCATGAAATAAAAAGGAATCTTTATCCCGTTCAGCGGGTAATGCCCGTGCCAGATTTTCCGGAAAATTTCCATAAAGTCTTTTAAGATTACCCTGAACAATTTTAGCGTAATTGTCGCCCATAACTTCCATACTTAACAACTCCTTAACATCTCGATAAATTATGGCGCCTACTGGCGATAAATTCCTAAAGCCTGATGAATGAGACTTTCAAACAACTAAATCATAACCTTTTGATATAATTGACAAGTTATTTTCGGTTACAGCGCCGCAGAGCGGCATAATCTAGCTTTTTACGAATTCATAAACACCTCATATTGTATTTAAAAAGGAGACACAAAATAGAATTTATTTCTCTGGAACGGCTTCCTATCAAGGATACCAAGAGTCCTTCTGAAAAGGTTGACAATAGATATCCATAGCACTATATTTCAATTTATTATTCAATGTAACAAAAAAATCAAAGAAAGGAAATTCTATTATGGCAAATGATATTATGGAAATAGCTGACAACAGCTTTGATGCCGAAGTGTTGCAGTCTGAAAAACCGGTATTGGTTGATTTCTGGGCACCCTGGTGCGGTCCGTGCAGGGCAATCGAGCCACTTGTTGAAGAGCTTGCCGAAACTTATGGCGACAAATTCAAATTTACAAGATGTAATGTTGATGAAAACCCGATTACCCCGACCAAATACGGGATAAAATCTATTCCTACCCTTATTTTCTTTAAACAAGGAAAAGTTCTCGATAAGATTGTCGGTATCGTTCCCAAATCAAAACTCGAAGAAATTATAACCAAGGCTTAACAGGAAAATATGCAATGAAAAGCGTCGATTATGAGCTTGTCATTATCGGCGGTGGTCCTGCAGGACTCACCGCCGGTCTTTATGCGGCACGGGGCGGTTTAAATGTAATCCTGATCGAAAAGATTGTGCCCGGGGGGCAGATCATTATTACCGACTGGATTGAAAATTATCCCGGCTTTCCGGAAGGACTCAGCGGACCCGACTTGGTTCAGAAGATGACCGAGCAGGTCAAACGTTTTAACCTGCCCATCGAAAACAATGAGGTTGTTTCCGTAGATTTCTCTGAACCGGTTAAGAAAATCACTTTAAACGACAGAACCATCACAACCCATGCAATAATTATCGCAACAGGTGCGTTTCCCAAAAAGCTGGGTGTTCCCGGAGAAGAAACTTTTTACGGCAAAGGGATCTCTTCATGCGCCACCTGTGACGGTCCGTTTTTCAAAGACGGTATTGTAGCTGCTGTGGGCGGTGGTGATACTGCTGTACAGGAAAGTTTATTTCTAACCAAATTTGCGAAAAAAGTATACCTTATTCATCGGAGAGATAAACTGCGCGCTGCGGCGATTCTTCAGAAACGTGCATTGGCCAATGAAAAAATAAAAATGATATGGGATTCTGTGTTGACCGATATTGGCGGTTTAACTCATGTTGAAAATATTACCGTGAAAAATGTCAAAACAGGTGATAAAACACAATTTTCCGTGGATGGGTGCTTTATATGGGTCGGCACAATTCCCAACTCTCAATTCCTGGAAAATAGTGTAAAACTTGATGAATACGGTTTTATTATTGCAGATTTAAATATGGAGACATCGGTGCCCGGTGTATTTGCCGCAGGCGACGTCAGAAATACCCCGTTGCGTCAGGTTGTAACTGCGGTTGGCGACGGCGCTATCGCAGCTATTTCTGCAGAAAATTATATCGAAAACGCAAAAAAATGAAAAATATCATAGTGTCTAGCCTCATTTCATTGCTCTTGGTTTCGGGTTGTGCATGGTTCGAGACCAAAGAAGAAAAAACGGCACAGGAACTCACTAGTGATGGAATAGATCAATTCAACCGTGGAAAATATCAAAAATCCATAGCATCCTTCGAGAAACTCAAAGACTGGTATCCTTTCAGTAAATATGTGCCTTTTGCGGAATTGAAAATAGCCGATGCCAATTATAATATTGAAGAGTATGAAGAAGCGATCGCGGCATATGAAGAGTTTGAAAGTCTTCATCCTCGTAATGAAGCCATACCCTATGTTATATATAAAATCGGGCTCTGTTATTTCCAGCAGATAGATACCATCGACAGGGATCAGGCCACGGCTACAAAGGCGCTTAATACGTTCAATCGTCTTAAAAAACAGTTTCCGCAAGATTCATATACCATCAAAGCCGAAGAACATATCAAAAAATGTCTGAAAAGCCTTACCGGGCATGAACTTTATGTCGGGCTTTTTTATTTAAAAAGCAAACATTACAAAGCCGCTTTACATCGGTTCAAGTCAATCCTGACCAATTACTCTGATGTGGGAGTCCACCGAAAGGCTTTGCAGCATATTGCCACCTGTGAGAAATTACTAAAAGAACAGGAAGGAGAAACGGCCTCTCAATAGAAAATAAACTCAATTTATACGTTAGGAAAAATACTTTACATTCTGCTTATTAAGATGTATTTAGTTTAGTTCGGAAAGATATAAGGAGAAATGATAATGGCCAAAATATGTGAAATATGCGGAAAAAAACCGCTTGTTGGAAATAATATAAGCCACGCCCACAATGTGACAAAACGTCGATTCAATCCAAACCTTCAGCGGGTACGAACAGTGTATAACGGCAGGGTCAAAAGGATAATGGTCTGCACCAACTGTATAAAATCAGGCCATATCGTTAAAGCGCCCTAGTCCAGACGAGCCGAAACTAACTATTTGCCACAAAGGCACAAAAACACAAAGGATAAATTTATTAATCTTTCTTGGTGCCTTGGTGTCTTAGTGGCAATTGAAAAAGTTTTACCACAAAACACACAATTAGGACCTACGCGTCACGCGTCTATTCTTTTTACCCCTTGAATGTGTTTTATTTTCCTAATGGCCGACAGAACTCTTTTTAGATGTTCGGTATTTTTAACCGCCAGGGTAAAATAGATGTCAACGATTTTACTCTCCCGGGTTTCCGTATGTGCGCTGAGTATATTGGCGCCATTTTTGCTGATATTGGAAGTAATATCCGCCAGCAATCCGACTCTGTCATAAGATCGAATTCGAATCTTTACAGGATATGTATCGTTAACATCGATATTCCACTCCACGTCTATTTGCCGTTCGGGGCTCATTTTCAACGCGTTGACACAGGTGGTCCTGTGAACGGTAACTCCGTACCCCCTTGTAATATACCCTGTAATCGGATCTCCGGGAACCGGCTGGCAGCATTTTCCGAATTTTATCAGGATGTCATCAACACCCTTTACAACCACACCTTCGCTCGGCTTTTTCTTCCGTACACGGCCTATGATTTTGTTAAATAGCGATTCGTGCTCTTTTTCCTCATCGGGTTTGGGGGTAATTTTTCGTACGATCTGCAAAGGGGTAATTTTACCATAACCGACACTTGCAATCAGATCATCGATATGCTTAAAGCCAAAATGCTCAACAACCTTATGCATTTCTTCTGATTTTAATAGCGCATTAAAATTAAGCCGGTATTTGCGAAAAGCCTTTTCGCACATCTCTCGGCCAAGGGAAATGCTCCGTTCTTTTTCCTGGATTTTGATCCACTGCCTTATTCTGGAACGGGCCTTTACCGTCTTGACAAAATTCAACCAGTCCTTGCTCGGATGGCCTTTCTTTGATGTAAAAATTTCAACAGTGTCCCCTGTTTTTAATTCATATTGAAGGGGAACAATACGGCCGTTTACTTTGGCTCCGGCGCACTGATTTCCGACTTCCGTATGAATTAAAAAAGCGAAATCGACTGGTGTGGCGCCTCTGGGTAAGGATTTTATTTCTCCTCGGGGAGTATAAACGTAAACATCATCGGGAAAGAGATCGATTCGAACATTTTCCAGAAATTCATCCGGATCTCTGAAATCTTCCTGGTGTTCCACAAGGTTTTGAATCCAGGAAAATGTTTTGTTCATCTTTTCATCAAAACGGCGACCTTCCTTGTAGCTCCAGTGAGCGGCGATGCCGGATTTGGCGACCTTATCCATTTCTCGGGTCCGTATCTGCATCTCTATTCGTTCACCAAAAGGCCCAATAACTGTTGTGTGTAAGGATTGGTACATATTGGCTTTTGGAACGCCGATATAATCTTTGAACTTTTTGGCAACCGGTTTCCAGAGGGAATGTATCAAACCAAGAACTTCATAGCACTGGGGTATTGTATCGAGGATTATCCTGAAGGCAATTATATCGTACACTTCTTCAAATTCAAGATTCTGGGAAACCATTTTTTTATAGATGCTGAAAAAATACTTGTATCTTCCCAGAACTTCGCCTTTCAAATTGTGCTCATCCATTTTTTTCTGAATGAAGCTTTTAACGGTTTCGATATATTTTTCGCCTTCTTCCTTGTCTTGGTTGACATAACTTTCTATTTTAGAATATTCTTCAGGTTGAAGATACATAAAAGAGCTGTCTTCCAGCTCTTTTTTTATCCAGTAAATACCAAGACGGGCTGCAATAGGAGCATAGATATCAATGGTTTCCTGCGCTATTTTTCTCCTTTTTTTCTCCGAGTGAAACCCCAGGGTCCTCATATTGTGAAGCCGGTCCGCAAGCTTGATCAGTATGACCCGGATATCGTCCGCCATGGCAAGAATCATCTTTCTGATACTTTCGGCCTGGCGTGCCTGAGAACTGCTGCTAAAGGGAAGAGCGCTCAACTTGGTTACGCCCGAGACGATATGAGTAATTTCCTCGCCGAACATAGCATTTATTTCTTCCGGGGTGGCATGGGTATCTTCGATCACATCGTGCAACAGGCCGGATGCAACGCTGATAACATCAAGTTTCATGTCAGCCAGAATGCCTGCTACTTCCAGGGGGTGAGAAAGATAGGGTTCTCCGGACAGACGGACCTGACCATCGTGGACCCTGGCCGAGTAAATATAGGCACGGTCTATGATGTCCAGATCCGCATCCGGGAAATATTCGGTAATTTTATCGATTATGTCATTGATACGGATCATCGAAGATTAATGGTTTCGTAAAAAGTCCGATTTAGACGGTTTCGTAAAAAGTTCAAATTCAACTATAGATGGCTAAGTAAAAAGGTTCATATACAAGGCGTAGTATTTTTTCAGGAACGAGGCCATACATGTAGTATGCCGAGTGTCTGAAAAAATACTACAACG
>MAXL01000555.1 GCA_001751005.1 Desulfobacterales bacterium S5133MH16 | reverse complement strand
TATTTCCCCACTCGACCAATTTGTGAGCGAAGCGAACCAGGTTCAGGTTAAGCTGATTTCCTTCTCCTGATACCGACCAGTCCAAGAAGCCCTGAACCAAGAAGCCATACAGCGCCTGGAATCGGAACTACATTCGGGGCTATCGTCGTATAAAGATTACCAACATCATCAATGCCGATTCGCATTGTCGCCCGGTATGTATCAGTGACAAAGTCTCCTTCTAGCCAGCCCTCGCCCTTTGCTTCGAACAGGTACATGTCAACGTAGGAACCTGCTCCTGCGTTCAAAGCACCCAGATCCGCTTCGCCGAAGTTGACGTAGGGCTGATTATTAAAATCGGCATAGCTCCCTGAAACAAAGCTATTAGAGTTCATCTTTAAGTCGTAAGAACTATAGCCTGAGGTCGCATCCTTTACGACGGAAGTTCCTTTCTCGCCGTAATATGTAGCAAGGTCCATCGATGCAGAGTTCACACCATCCCAACTCGCACCTATATCAAAGAGTTCCGGAGTGGTCATGGCTACATACTTATGTGATTCACCAGTCATATAACTATAAGTAGTAGAATAATAGCCGACTTTCAGGTCAGCCCAGTTATCTGTGGTCGTGAAATTATCCAGAAACGTGGAAGCAACCTTTGTATCAAGAACTATAGAACTTCCGGTAAATTCATAGGTCGGAAAACTGAGTCCTTTGTCTGTAAACAGATCTGTGCCGACTTCATTATCAGTATAATTGCCATCCGGTTCTGCGTAAATAAACTGAACCAGCTTGCCATCAAAACCGCCATTTTCAAAATACGCCATGGCCTGGCCCGCAACAGCAAACGTGAGAAAGGCCGCTAGTGCAATGCTTAAAAATCTTGTTTTCATTCTCATTTTAATCTCCTCCAAAAAAATAATTTGTTTGTTTAAATTCCCAGGCAGCCCGGCCATCCTTATTAAAAGGACCCGTAAGCTTTCCGTCACCCGGTCTCCCGGGTTTTGGCTTTTTCTGGAGGCTGTCTGTCCTGTTTTCCGGCATAATTGCCGGCGGACAGACTTTCTACTTGAATCGCTTAATGCTTTTTTTCTCTTGCTTCAGGCTGCCGGTAATCACCCCCTTTTCTATATTTTAGAGCAGGTTTTTTTTAAACAACCATGCTCCAGTTATTAAAGGGGCTTTCCGGTTCTCATCTGAAGCAAGACGGCAAAGTACCCGGGAATTAATTTTTACTTTATTTTGTATAAAACATGCCCATATTTAGTCATTATTAGCCAATTGTTAAAAATTCGTTAATCATGATTTTTCTTTAATACCTCTTCAAACTTTTCCACTTTAGCAATACTTCCCTGACTGAAATTCACCTTTATATAACCGGTAAATTTTTCTACCTGGAGTTCTTTTAAATATTTTTCAAGTTTTTTAAACCTGTCCGCCTGATTGTTGTTGTTTACATTTTTCATGGACAGTATATTCTCTCAATTGATTTGAAATTTTGTAACACTTTAGTGCGCTATTATTTTTTTGACAGCTTACAAAACATTCAGGATTAAAATTATCGGAACTTTTCCTGTTAATCCAAATCTAAATCCTTACACCTTGATACACACCTTCTTTATGTTGTGATTATATTTTATGACTTACTGGCTAACTACAATGAGAGTTAACTTTGTTTGTGTACTTTAAATAAAATCTTGTCTATCCTGTTATCCTGTCAGACTCTTTTTCAATTGTTACGAAATTTTAAAATAACCTATCTGTTCCCTGAACCGTGAACCGTGTTCTTTAAAAACCATACCCATATTTAGTCATTATTAGCCAATTGTTAAAAATTCGTTAATCATGAATTTATTTTAAATGCTCAGGTGAAAGGTAGATAGGCTGAAGGCTGAAGCTCGCTGACAGCCTTCCACCGCCTCCGGCCTATTCTACCCTCTTTATATAACCGGTAAATTTTTTTAAATAGCGTGTTAGGTTAAAAGCTGAACCCTGAACCTTGTAAAACATGCTCTTCTGACCTCTTCAGCCTGACTACGTTGAGTAGTCATTTTAATTTGTCCGGAAGCTCCCTGTATCTGTCAAGGCGAACCTGGTCGTGTTCTACATATATCGGCCATTATCCCTGACCATAGCTCATAATCCCGATCCGATTGCCCGCTCTCTATGCGGTGTTCAAGGTTTTCAATCCAATAACGGAGTCTTCCCTCTCTTGTCGCGCTTGCCGCCTGTGCGATTACATCAGCTTGTTCAGCCACCTCGGCTTGTTGCTCTGTTGCCTCAGCTTGTTCTGTTGCCTGGGTTTGCTGCTGTGCTGCCTCAGTTTGTTGCTCTGTTGCCCCGGCTTGTTCTCCGTTTGTCTTGCTTCGAGCTATCACATCATGGTCATGTGCTGCCGACGTTTGATATCCTAAAGTTCTTCTATCAACATCACCCGCACTCTTTCTCCCATCATGGGCAAAGGGCGAAGCCTGCCCCGTACTCGATGCAGAAATGAGGGAAGGCTCAATGCGTTGCCGGCATATCCGATCTTTTTGAGAAGTTGCCCGCGGATTTATTTCATATCCCCCTCCTGCGGTAATTATATTTACTCCGCCTGCAGATCCGTCTGAGTAAATGGCGGCATAGCTATAGCCCTTTAGAATGGATTTGAGGGCTTCTTCTATGGGTTTATCGGTCATATCGACACTGATAGAACTGGGGTTGAGGTGACTAACGATCACTATCTGTATGCCGGTAGATTCTGAAATTCTCTGCAGAAGCGGTAAAAAGGACACGCCGTCTCCTTTAAGGCTTATGAAGCCGTCTTTGTATTTAAAGACTTCCGGTTCGGCAGAAGCCTTTGCAAAGCTGCAGGTTGAAAAAACCACCAGGCAAACACATGCAAATATACCTATGGCATTTCCGATTTTAGATCTGCTGCTCACGACTTTTTTCTCCTTGTTTGTTCACTTGAAATAATATTTTGTTTATCCTTTAAATAGCGTGTTAGGCTGAAGGCTAAACTTTATGGGGTCGTAACGACAAAAGCCATCACGGTCATGACAAGAGCGGCAAGCAAAACCATTCCTGCCTGCATGATGTCAGACATGTCAGATATTTTTTTCATTTCCACACCTCCATTTTCGTTGTAAATTTCCGGTCGGGTCTCTTTTCAGGTGTCTGCGGATTGCCGCGCTCTTTAAAGTTTTTTCTGTTATAGTCAGATGGCCCTTTAGCGCTGGACTGAAAACCTGAAAAAAAAGCCCGAACATAGAGCGCAGCGTGCTCTGTATCCAGGCTTCCTGGTGCTGAGGAGAGTCAGCGAAGTACCCGTTAAAAGGTTGAAGGTTAAAGGCTGAACCATTGAACCCTGAACCGTTGAACCGTTTTTTTTAAAACATACCCATATTTAGTCATTATTAG
>MAXL01000554.1 GCA_001751005.1 Desulfobacterales bacterium S5133MH16 | reverse complement strand
CCAATTCCGATCTTAACTCCGTCCACACCGGCCTTAACAAGAGCTTCAGCTCCCTTTGCCGTACCGACATTTCCGGCGATCAGCTCAATTTTCTTGAAATTATTTTTTAAAGTTTCTACAGTATCAAGTACGTTTTTTGAATGTCCGTGAGAAGTATCGATTAAGATAATATCCGCTCCCGCCTTCAGAAGCGCCTCTGTACGTTCTTCCATGTCAGATCCGACGCCTATGGCTGCTCCGACTCTGAGTCTGCCCATGTGGTCCTTACAGGCATTGGGGTATTTTTTTATCTTTTCGATATCTTTTATGGTTATCATTCCGATCAACAGACCCTTTGTATCCACGACAAGGAGCTTTTCTATCCTGTGTTCATGCAGGAGTTTTTTTGAGTCTTGCAGTGTAATTCCTTCTGAAACAGTAATCAGATTGTCTTTGGTCATGACTTCGGAAACTTTCTTTTCAAGATTTGTTTCAAATCTTAGATCCCTGTTTGTCACAATGCCTACCAGTCGATTTCCTATTGTAACCGGAACTCCGGAAATGCGATATTTTTCCATGAGTTTCAATACTTCATGAACCAGTTGTTCCGGATGAATGGTTACCGGATCGACGATCATACCGCTTTCCGATTTTTTAACCCGATCAACCTCAACAACCTGGTTTTTTATACTCATGTTTCGGTGTATAAAACCCATCCCGCCTTCACGGGCCATACTTATGGCGGTGTCAGCTTCTGTTACCGTATCCATGGCAGCACTGACTATGGGAATGTTCAGTGTAATGTTTCTTGTCAACCGGGTACGGGTATCAACATCCGTCGGCAGAACATCAGAAAAACCCGGCAGCAATAAGACATCGTCAAAAGAAAAAGCCTCTTCAAGGTGTTCTTTTTTCATAAGTTCCTCCGGGAAGGATTTTGTTGATTTGTCTTGTTCATCCAAAACTCAGAGGCCGATCCATGGGAACATATTTCTGAGAATCTTTCGCGTATTTTTTCAAAACCGAATAACAAATGGAACTGTCTTTTGCAATCTTTATTCGCCCGAATTTTTTACAAGTCGCCTTGACATTGCGTTAATACACGTAATAGATAACCGTCATGCTTATTAAAATAAACCCCAAAAATCCCCAGGGACGACTTATCACAAAGGTTGTCGAGATCCTTAAAAAAGGGGGTATTATCGCCTATCCAACCGACACCTATTACGGAATCGGATGCGATATTATGAATAAAAAGGCGATTGAGAAGATTTACCAGTTAAAACAGCGCGATAAAATAAAGCCCTTTAGCTTTATTTGCTCGGGACTCAAAAATATCAGCCATTATGCCAAGGTCTCAAATTATGCATATAAAACCATGAAACGACTTTTGCCGGGCCCTTATACATTCGTTCTGGAAGGATCCAAACTGGTTCCCAAAATCATGCTTACCAAGCGGAAAACCGCCGGAATACGAATGCCGGATCATCCGATTTGCCTTGAACTGGTTAAAATGCTGGGGAATCCCATTATCACCACGAGTGCCACAATGCCTGATGGCACCAATTTTTTCGACCCGTCCCTTATTCATGATTTTTTTCATCCCAGAATAGATGTGGTAATTGACGGTGGACCTATCCCGGGCCACCCTTCAAGTGTCATATCTTTAATTAACGACATGCCTGAGGTTATCCGCAAAGGGCGGGGAGACATCACAGTTTTTGAATGACAAAGGAGGCTCGTGGTTCAATAAATAATGGTTAATAATCAATAATTAACAATTAATTATTGATTATTAGATCGGGGTTCGGGGTTAACGGTTTTTTCCGGTGCATATAAATAATCTGCAGACAACGATGGATCTGTGATTCGATTTAATAACGCTTTAGCAGATGAGTCCATAATATAATTTATAAGTGAAAATTTTTTGTCCCGGGCATAAACCGTAGAAATTTTTCCTTTAATACCACCCAGACGGCCGGCCCATTCAACGGCATCTTCAAAATTTCCGATTCGGTCTACCAGACCCAGTTTTTTTGATTCTTCTCCGGTAAAGATACGTCCATCAGCAAGCGATTCCACCTTGGCTTTATCCATCTTTCTGCCTTCAACAATATCTCGAATAAATTGCCTGTGAATTTTTCTTGCAAAATTTTTAAGGATTTTCTTTTCTTCGGGCTTCATCTTTCGAACCGGAGATCCCATGTCCTTGTATTTGCCGCTTTTGATTACAATGGGAACCAATCCGATTTTACTGAGCAGTTGCTGATAATTCGTAAACCCCATGATAACACCGATGCTGCCGGTTATTGTCCCTGGATTGGCAACAATTCCGTCTGTCCCTGCAGCAACGTAATATCCTCCGGAAGCAGCAATTGAACCCATGGAAGCCACAACTTTTTTTGATTTCGAAGTTTTTCTGATCTCCCTGAAGATTTCCTGTGAAGGACCAACGGCGCCCCCCGGAGAATCGATACGGATCACGATGGCTTTGATAGAGTTATCCTCCCGGAAGCGCTTTAGGTTATGGATTGCTTTTTTAGAATCCGTAATAATGCCCTTGAGTTCTATGATGCCGACCTTCTCTCCGAATTCAAAATCAGCATCCCTTGTACCGAGGACAAACAGAAATGTCATCACTATCATTGCTGTAGCAACAACAGACGAAAAGGTCAGGATAAAAAAAAGATATGGATGCCTGCGCGAGAACATTTATTATTTGGTAAACGGTTAGCGGTTAATTGTTGTCATTCAACTTTTCCTGGAGGTTTTCACGTAAAATCTCTCCGAAGGTTGACGTTGCGGGTCCCACGTTATTGACATACTCGGTCAACAGGCTCTGCTCATCCTCAATTTCAAGCCGCTTGATCGAAAGACCGATCCGTCTTTCCACGCTGTTGATATTCATAACTTTGGCGGTGATGACATCGCCGATGTTAAATTTACCGACGGGAGTTTTCACTTTTTCCTTGCTGATTTCAGACACATGTACAAGTCCTTCTATACCTTCCTCGAGTTCCACAAAAACTCCGAAATCTGTAAGATTCGTCACCGTACCGGTTATCTCTTTCCCGACGTCATACCGTTCATCCACAGTTTTCCATGGGTCCGTCTGCAACTGCTTTACCCCGAGAGAAAACCGTTCATGATCTTTCTCAATATCGAGAACTATGGCCTGAATCACATCATTTTTCTTATATAACTCCGATGGATGTTTTATCCGTTTTGTCCAGGAAAGATCGGAAATATGAACAAGGCCGTCGATTCCTTCACCGATACCGATAAAAAGGCCGAAGTCAGTGATATTCTTTATTTTACCTTCAATGGTTGTGCCTACGGGATACTTTTCACTAATGACGTCCCACGGATTCGGAACAACCTGCTTCATGCCAAGAGAAATTCGCCTGTTTTCAGGCCTGATGTCAAGCACTACGGCCTCAACTTCCTCACCCACGGAGACGACCTTGGAAGGATGACGAATCTTTCGGGTCCACGACATTTCAGAAACGTGAATTAGCCCTTCAATACCCTCTTCCAATTCAACAAATGCGCCATAATCTGTCAGACTGACCACTCTTCCAATAATACGGGAACCTACAGGATATTTTTCTGAAGCGGTTAACCAGGGGTCTTCGGTAAGTTGTTTCTTGCCCAATGAAACTCTTTCCTTTTCAATGTCAAGATTAAGAACCTTTACGGTGATCTTATCACCGACTGAAAAGAGCTCCGAAGGGTGTTTAACTCGTCCCCATGAAATGTCTGTAATATGGAGCAGGCCGTCCACACCGCCAAGATCAACAAATACTCCATATTCCGTGATATTCTTTATAATACCCTCAACAACCTTACCATCGTGGATGGAAGCTAATGTTGAAGCTCGGCTAGCGCTGCGTTCCTCTTCAAGAATAGCTCTTCTTGATAAAACGATATTGCTTCGTTTTCGGTTATATTTTAGGATCTTGAAAGTAAATGTCTTCCCAACCATCTCATCAAGCTTGCGGATGGGACGCAAATCTGCCTGTGAACCGGGTAAAAAGGCCTGGACACCGATATCCACGGAAAAGCCGCCTTTGACACGATTTATAATAACGCCCTCAACTGTTCTCTCTTCCTCATAAACCTTTTTAATGTCTTCCCATACCTTGACCTTGGCTGCTTTTTCTTTGGAAAGGACAACACGTTCTTCTTCGTCATCCCACCATTCTACCATGACATCAACCGGATCACCGATATTGGCGTTTAAATTTCCATCTTCATCCATGAATTCTTGAGTACGTATCTGTCCCTCTGATTTATACCCGATATCAACCAACACATGATCCTTATCAACTGAAATTATCCGGCCGGTTACAACCGCCCCTTCAGCAAAACGCTTGAAGCTTTCTTCATACATATCCATCAAGCTTTCCATGTCGTCAGCAGGTTTTTGAACTTTTTCCAGGCTGACACTCGGTTCTTGATCAGTCTCTGATTTTTCACTCGGTTTCCGAACAGATTCTGAACCATCATCTGATTCCCGGATTTCCACCGGTGTCTCATCTGATTCCCGGACTTCCACCGGTGTCTCGTCTGAT
>MAXL01000553.1 GCA_001751005.1 Desulfobacterales bacterium S5133MH16 | reverse complement strand
GGAGCAGGAACATGAAACAGTGTTGAGCTTATCCCCATAATAAAAAGGAGAATAGCAATAACCGTATAAGATGGAGCAAGTCCCAGAAGGCTCATGCATACTGCGGTTATCAGGGGGAATATAATTATAAAATATTTTACATTGGCTTTATCGGCAATAATTCCGACAAATGGGTTAAGGAGAGAAGGCACCCGTTGAATAACCGATAGAAGCCCTGCCTGAGCATATGTCATTCCCAGCTTTTCGATAATAAGAGGCAGGATCGGGGCTAGAAATGCCGTGTATATGTCGTGGACCATATGGGCAACGGAGATAATGACAATATTTTCGGTTTGAAACGTGTTAGTTTTTTGCATTTCCGGAGATCTCTTTTCTAAAAGCTCTTTGAACATAACGCCCTACGGGCGAGCTATTGAGCTGTTAAGCTGTTGAGCTAATAAACAGCTAAAAGCTACGAACCATATATTACAAATTGATTTCTAACAAATGGACAGAAACTTTGTTTTTCCGATACATTAAAAAAAGTGCATACGGCTTTATTGTAACCGGTCACGGTGTCGAGGCGACCGCATGGCAAGGGGATTACGGATGATAAAGACGTTAAATTGTAACATCAATGATTTTTTAACACCATGCTTTCGATAAAAATTACATACAATCTATTTTGTCCATGAATAAAATCGTGTTATTATTATTTTGGTATGATAGAAAGATACTTGAGAAAATTGATCGAGTACGATCTTAAAAACAAAAGTAACCGTGCAGAGGGGTACTAATCTTAGGCAAAAAGAGAGGCTTTGACAATGGGAACCAAGTTTACAACCGGGTTTAGCAAAGCCAACGGGAGTGCTGAGGCGGCTAAAGAAGCTGTCCTGACGGCAAAGGAAAAATTAGAAGGAGGTCAAGTTGATCTGTCCATGGTGTATGTCTCCACTGAGTACGACTACACAAAGGTAGTGGATACAGTGAGAAAAGCCACGAACAATGCGCACCTGATCGGAGCTTCTTCTGCAGGAGAGTTTACTGAGGAGCGGGTTGAAAGTGGAAGTGTAATTGTCGGCTTGCTCTCGTCGGACGACATTAAGGTTTTTACTGCCCTGGCAGAAGGGGTGAAAGAGGACCCCGAGGCTGCAATGAGGAAAATTGCAGCCGATTTCCGTCATAAGCTTGAAGGCTATCCCCACCTGACTGCCATTATCCTGGTTGATGGTCTGTCCGGTGTAGGAGAAGAGGTTGCCTTATTGACTTCATATATTCCCGGCCATAATCTCAAAGCTGTCGGAGGCATGGCGGGCGATGATTTCAAAATGAAGAAGACCTTTGTCTTTTCTGATGACAAAGTATGTGCGAATGCCCTCAGTGTATGCCTTCTTGCATCAAAAATGCCTCTGTTTTCCGGTGTAAAACATGGACACACCCCTCTGAGCAAAGAGTTGAGGGCAAGCAAGACTAAAGGTAATGTACTTTATGAAATTGACGGCAGACCGGCGTGGGAAATATGGAAAAAAGAAACAGCCCATGCCGCCCGAAAGAGGGGCATAGATGTGGAACAACTCAAAAAGCCCGCAGAAATCGCACGGTTTTTTACTAATTATATCCTTGGTCTGTCTACCGGGAAAGAAGATCAATATAAGATAAGATGGCCTGAGAGTATAAACAAAGACGGCTCTCTCAATTTTACATGCGGTATTGCTCAAGGGGCGATTTTTCGTATTATGGACGGGAGTAATATGGAAAACCAGATTAATGCGCTTGAGAAGGCTGCAGGGATCGCCGTGGAATCTGCGAAAAACGCAGGTTATTTTGAATTTGCCTGTATTATCGTCTTTGACTGTGCGGCCAGACAATTGATGCTGGGTGACAGGTTCTCCGAGGCCATAGACCGGCTCAAAAGGACATTTCCGGCTATTCCTGTTCTGGGCTGGGAGACGTATGGTGAAATCAGCCTGGAGCCGGGGGAGTTCAGCGGATTTCATAACACCACTTCCGTAGTCTTATTACTGCCGAGCAGCAACAGCAGAGGAAAAGAGGTTTACAGTGCAAATAAAGAAGGATGAGTTGATAGGCGCCTATGCTCAGAGTATCGGAATAGAAACGGCCAGAGAACTCATTGACAAGAAAATAGCCGACTCAGCATTGGAAAACATGGAAATCTATACCGGCGAAGAGGTGGCCAAGATATGCGGTGAATTGGTGAATGAAGGGGGGTTGATCCGAATAGTCGCACGAAATCTGCTGGTTCAATTGGAGCAAAAAAGGGCGGAAGAGCAGGCGCTTTTACTCGACAACATAGAGACCCAGGTCTGGTATTTGACGGATGTAGAGACCTACGGCGTCGTGAATAAGGCCCGGGCAGACTTTTTGGGGATGAAAAAGGAGGATTTGGAAGGTAAGAAGTTATGGTGCACACTTAGTAAAGAAGAAGCCAAGGCTTGCCTTGACTACAACAAAGCAGTATTTCAAGAAAAAAAACAAATCCGGACCGAGCAGTGGTTGAAAAACGGCAAAGGAGAGTCACGTGCATTATTTATAGTAAAAACACCCAAATTGGATGACAACGGAAATATCGAATACCTGATCTGTACAGCACATGACATCACCGAGCGCAAGCGAATGGAGACAGAAAAAAAGAAACTCGAAAACATGCTCCGGCAAGCCCAAAAAATGGAAGCTATCGGCACATTGGCCGGCGGCATTGCCCATGACTTTAATAATATCCTCTTTCCTATTCTTGGATATTCAGAAATGCTGCTGAGTGACGCTCCTGATGACAGCGACCTCAAGCATGATTTAAATGTGATTTTCAATGGGGCGGAACGCGCCAGGGATCTGGTCAAACAGATACTCGCTTTTAGTCGTCAAAGAGAATATGAGTTAAAACCCCTTAAGTTGCATCTTATTGTCAAAGAAGCTTTAAAATTGATTAAAGCAGTAATGCCGTCCACCATTGATATCAAGCAGAATGTCAGCAAAGATTGTGGATTAGTTATGGCGGATTACACCCAAATTCATCAAGTTGCTATGAATTTGTTTACCAATGCCTATCATGCCATGGAGGAAAAAGGCGGCAAATTGAATGTAACCTTGAAAGAGGTTGATTTAAGGGTTGGCGATTTAAGGGTTGATCATTTAAAAAACATGTTAATAAATCCCGGAACGTATGTTTGTATTACGGTGAGCGACACAGGCATTGGTATGGATCAAAATATAATAGACCGTATATTTGATCCCTATTTTACAACTAAAAAAGAGGGCAAAGGCACTGGTTTGGGACTTGCGGTTGTCCACGGCATTATTAAAAGTCATGGCGGATATGTCAGCGTGTATAGCGAACCTGACAAGGGAACTGAATTGCATGTTTACCTGCCTGTGATAAAAAATCAACAGAAAACAGGGCAAATTAAAACAGGGCATATTAAAAAAGGCAATGAACGTATCCTTGTTGTTGATGATCAAAAAATGATTATTGAAATTCAACAGAAAATGTTAAAGCGGCTCGGGTATAATGTTACCGCCCTGACCAGCAGCCTTGAAGCACTAAAGACATTTCAGGCAAATCCGGATAATTTTGATCTGATCATCACCGATATGACCATGCCCAGTATGACCGGTGATCAATTGGCCCAAAAAATAATGGCAATCAGGACCGATATACCGATTATTCTTTGCACTGGATTCAGCGAGAAGATGTCAAACGAAAAGGCGGAATCATTAGGTATTAAAGATTTTTTAATGAAGCCGGTATTGCTGAATGATCTTTCACTTACGATTCGTAGAGTACTTGATAATAAGGGACGGGGACGAAATAATTTTCCTTAATTAAACCTAGGGCTCTGCCCGAGAGACCCGAAAAGTTTGACAATTCCAGTGTGAATGATTTTGGTTTTTTATCGGAAGGTGCGAGAAATTGGGGTTGATTACATTTTAGAGATGATCTCTTTGAACCGAATGGTTATTTTGTCCACATCAAGGGCGTAATCAATTTTTTCCCTGTCTTTGCCTGAAAAATCTTTCATGGTCAAAGATTTCCCAAAACGTACTGATGGGCTGAATTTTCCTGGTTTGGTAATTTGGGGGAGTTTTCCCTGTGGATAGATTTCATAACTCCCCCTTATTCTGATCGGGATTACTGTTGCGCCTGTTTCCTTCATAAGCCGGGCCGCTCCGGTTCTGAAATTACCCATTTTGCCGGTTCTGGTCCGGGTTCCTTCCGGAAATATCAGGAGATTATTCCCTTTGTTCAGCATGTCTTTGGCTCTATTTATTGCGCTCATGACATTTCCCGACCGTTCCACGGCAATCATATTAAGCCTGCGCAGAAAAAACGACAAAATGGGATATTGAAGCAGTTCCGCTTTGCCGAGTATAAAGGTTTTTCTGCGAATATTCCAAGG
>MAXL01000552.1 GCA_001751005.1 Desulfobacterales bacterium S5133MH16 | reverse complement strand
TTTCACGCCATTCATTTCAACGTTAATACCGGCATCCCTGTTAAGCAAGGCTTTGATCGTATCGCATTCCGGCTGCGATGGAACCGCTGGAACGGCAGGAAAACCGCCCAAATAGTTATTGAAGAGGCTTAACCCGAACATTTTCCTTGCAATGGTCAGTCTCTGGCATTATTGTTGCTTATAAAAAAACTGATATTAACAGCAAGCAAAGGTGACATCTTATGGCTAAAATATTTCGGCCAAGCAGTCGCGAAGCACAGATCCTGTCAAAAATCGAATCTTCAAAAGAGTATGCCCGCAGAAAAACAATAGGGGGTATAAGAGACTGTATCGAACCGCTTTCCAACTCCATTGCCATGAAGCTTGTTGAAAACAACCTTGTGGAAACGACAAACAAAAATGTACTTGAGGAACAGATCTTAAAGTGTCTCGAAAAGCTAAGCCATGCTGAGGACTTTGATATCGACTATCAGAATGCACCCTTCAGACATATTATAACACAGCCTAATGTTGTCAGCCTTTATGTCACTGCTTTTGTAATAGAGACCCTTATTAACCATAAAGTGGTTGTCGATATATTCGGTTCCGACGAAGAAATATATCTTTGCATTAACCGGCAAGTAACAAAATTTTTGTCCTGAAAATGCGCCCTTCTTTCCTTCCCAGGTTAGTGAACGGACCTTTTGACGACCCCGGACTATTCATCCCCTTTCTTCTTGAAAAACGTGCCATAATTTTCGATTTGGGAGACATCTGTTCACTTTCGACCAGAGATATTCTCAAGATCAGCCATGTTTTTATCAGCCACACGCATATGGATCATTTCATAGGGTTTGACAGGCTGCTGCGTCTTTTCCTCGGCCGGGAACAGCACCTTTACTTGTACGGTCCCCAAGGCTTTTTGAAAAATGTTGAAGGGAAGCTTGCCGGATACTCATGGAACCTTGTTAAACATTACAGTAATCTATTTGCATTGATCGTTACCGAGGTACATCCTGATTATATGATCACCAGAAATTACATATGCCAAAACCGATTCATGCCGGCGCAAGAGGATATCAAGCAGTCTTTTAACGGCCTTTTGCTCAAAGAACCGGCCCTGTCTGTTTCCGCAGAAATTCTTGATCACAGTATCCCCTGTCTCGGGTTTACCATTGAAGAGCGATTCCACATAAATATAATGAAAGAAGGTGTTGCCGGTCTCGGGCTTGAGATCGGCCCGTGGCTAAATGAATTTAAACAGGTGCTGTACAATAATAAAGACCCTGATTCGGAATTTGAGGTTAAATACGGCAGGCAAGATTCATATAAAAAGAGGTTTATCCTGGGTGATCTCGCAAAGCGGATTGCTCTTATCACTCCAGGCCAGAAGGTTTCATATATCGTCGATGCCGTGTATAGCAAATCAAATGAAGCCAAGATTATTGAACTTGCCAAAAACGCGGATCACCTGTTTATTGAAGCGGCATTTCTTGAACGGGACAGGGATATTGCCGAAAAAAAGTGCCATCTTACCGCTTGGCAAGCCGGCAGCATTGCAGGTAAGGCCGGGGTAAAACAGGTTACGCCGTTCCATTTCTCACCCAGGTACAAAGGATTGAAGCAGCTTTTGGAAAAAGAAACCATGGATTCATACCACAGACATATTTCTTGCCGCTGAAAGTCAAATTTCAACCAACCCTATTTTTTTGTTTTCTTAAAAATGAGTCCAGGGCCTCGATCACCACGCTGGTAATTTTTGTTTTGTTCTTTGAAGCATAAGCTTCAACTCTCTCCGCGAGCTTGCAGGGGATCTGAATATTAAACTCCTTGGTTAAATCAGAGCATTGGTCTTTGAAGTTTTGGTTATCCATCTGGGGCGCCTTCCTTTTCTGTATCATTTCGAAATATCGTTATATCTTATCTTATTTTAGTTCACAGAATTATTCAACCTTCAAAAAGACCCAACTGAAATCCGGCCCACTCCGGCGTTAGGCAATGCCGACACAATCACTCAGAATTGAGGATCGATTCGAACGGTGTGGGACCTGATTTTCAAGATCATTTGACAAATTGTTTTACATTTTAAGATGTCCGGCTTTCATAGCAACTAAAATATGTTGATCTTTAAAAATATAGATCGTAATTAATACCTAATCGAGAACCAAGGAAATGACACCGGTAGCGGGTTATGAGAAATCATGTAAATGGACTTATAAGCTTGGCGGTTATCCTTCTGCTTGTGGCATCCTGCAGTCCGTTCAAGCCACGGGTAAGGCAATCACCGGCCGATGAATTACCGCCCACGTTTTCGCTGTATACGGCGGAATCCGAACCGGCAAAACGGTGGTGGGAAGAATTCAATGATCCTGAGCTCAATGCGCTTATCATTGAAATGTTCTCTGAAAATTTAACCTTGAAAGAAACCTGGGCGCGCCTCAATCAAGTTCGGGCGCTAGCCGTTCAGGCCGGTGCCGCACTCTATCCGGATCTGACAGGGACTGCCGGGGCTTTTTATACACGTCAACGGTCCGGCAACGGTTCCCGAAAAACCGTATCCAATGACAATTATTTTCTGGGGGCTGTCAGCAGCTACGAACTTGATCTGTGGGGGCGAGTTCGTTCCGGGCGAGAATCCGCTCTGCTGGAGGCGTCCGCCGCCCGGGAAGATGTGAATACGGCCGCAATGACCCTGGCAGCAGAGGTTGCCCAGCGCTGGGTGAATATTATTGCCCAGCGAATGCAAAAACGGCTTTTGGAGCATCAGCTTCAGACCAACCTGACATTTCTGGAACTTATTGAGATCAGGTTTCACATGGCCATGGTGTCGGCTCTGGATGTTTATCAACAAAAACAAGTAGTTGAGGACATCATGGCCGCAATTCCCATGGTTGAGGCTCGGGAGCAGCTGCTAAGGCATGAGCTGGCACTGTTGCTGGGGAAACTGCCTCAGACTTTCCTGAATATCAGTCGGGAAGATTTGCCAAAACCGATCGAGATTCCGGCAACAGGACTGCCGGCCGATCTTCTCTCAGCCCGGCCGGATTTGCGGGCTGCCGGGATGCGGCTGTGGGCGGCGGACTGGCAGGTGTCGGCCGCACGCGCGGACCGACTGCCGGCGATCAGTCTGACGGCCCAGGCCCGCTATGGCGAATCAGATATGGACGTGCTTTTCGACAATTGGCTGCTCAGTCTGGCGGGCAATCTGACCGCGCCGATATTCGACGGCAAACGGCGGGCCGCCGAAGTGGACCGCAGTCTGGCGATTGTGGATGAAAAGGTGTCGGCATACCGGCGAACGGTTTTAACGGCCATCAAAGAAGTTGAAGATGCGCTCGTCAGTGAATCAAAGCAGCGGGAGCACATTAAGGGGCTCGAAAGGGTTATGGCTACTGCGCGCAAGGCTCTGAAAGAGGCAGGGAATCGCTATCGTAAAGGCCTTACCGATTACCTTCCGGTGCTGACCCAACTGTTAAAAGTTCAGGGTCTCGAAAGGAATTTAATCCAGCAACAGGCAAACCTTCTGGGCGCCCGAATCAGTCTCTATCGCGCCCTGGGCGGAACATGGACGGAATCGCTGATCCATTGAGAATTAAAAGCGAAACTTGATGTTTTCGTAAAAAGTCCGATTTAGACGGTTTCGTAAAAAGTTCAAATTCAAGGCGTGCAAATTTTGTAATCGTGAGGCGTACTTATCGTACGTTGAATGATTGCGAAATGCAGCACAACGCAGAAGTTGGACTTTTTACGAGACCGTCAAACTTTATACAGGAATAAAAATGACAGACAATAAGCAGGACAGTGATTTGATCGGGAAACAGCCGAACCCGGGCCGAAAGCCGCGACCCATCATCAGGATTGTTTTATCGCTTGTCATACTCGGTATGGGTGTGGGTGCGGCAGCTTACCTGAAAAACAGTGCGCCCCGAACCCAGAAGCGGCCGCCGGTCAAATCGAGTCCGACGGTTCAGGTCGAAATTGTACGGCCCTCCGAGTATCAGATTGTGGTAAGGGCCATGGGAACCGTTATTCCCGACCGCGTAGTGGTGCTGAAGTCGCGTGTTTCCGGAGAGGTTGTTGACCTTCATCCCGAATTCACGGAAGGCGGGTTTTTTAAAAAAGACATGAAAGTGCTCCGGATCGACCCTTTGGACTACGAACTGGCCCTGGCGCGCCAGCAGAGTGCGGTAGCTGATGCCGAGTATGCCCTGAAACTGGAACTGGGCCATCAGGCCGTGGCCAAACGTGAATGGAAGCTGTTAAGCGGAACCCAACCGGTGCAAGATATGGAGAAGGAACTGGCGCTGCGCAAACCCCATCTGGACAAAGCCAGAGCAGAACTGGCGGCGGCCCAAGCCGAACTTAAAACGGCCATGCTGGACCTTGATCGAACCCGGATCATGGCGCCGCTCAATGCCATGGTTCGTTCTAAATCAGTGGATGTGGGTTCCCAGGTGACGCCTCAGGAGTCGCTGGCCGAACTGGTGGGGACTGATGCTTACAGAATCCAGGCGTCCATACCCATCGATCGTCTTGGATGGATCCAAATCCCCGGTCAAGCCGGTGGTTCCGGTTCCAATGCCCGGATCATTTACGGCCAGGGTCATGAATGCAGCGGTACGGTTACCCGGCTGATGGGAGATCTTTCCACCGAGGGGCGCATGGCCCGCATTCTGGTGGAAATAAAAGACCCGCTTGGCTTGAAGGCTGTCGATCAGGATCGCGTACCGCTTTTAATTGGCGAGTACGTCCGGGTAGAAATCCAGGGACGCAAACTTGACGGCGTATTTCAAATTCCGCGCACCGCTTTAAGAGATAATTCAACTGTCTGGATCGCCGGTGAAAACCAAACGTTGGAAATCCGGAAGGTGCGTCCGATCTGGCGTGACGCCGACATCGTCCTTCTGCAAGACGGCTTTAAACCCCATGAGCGGCTCATCGTTTCGGATTTGCCTGCAGCGGTGGAGGGTATGCCCGTGCGAATCGATGATTTGAAATCCGAAATCAAGAGCGATCAGCCTGTGAAGGAAAGCGACGCAAGGGATAGGAGTTCTTAGTATGAGCATCCTCTGAAAATCGGCTACTGGCCAAACAATCCTTTTAGCAGGTCTTTGGTTGTTTCTTGAAGCTGCTTCATCTCTTCTTTTTCAAATATTTTTTTGACCTTTTCTGACTCTAAGACTTCTTGGAGCTGTTGTTTGGCAACGCTTTTTAAATCCGGTCGAAATTTTGGAGAAGAGAAATTTCCCGTTATCAACACCGGTACCATGATTCCGGAACGCTGCTTTTCATCCCCCTGTCCTTTGATCGTACCGACGACCTTGGGCTCTACCCGGAAATCTAAAGTTTCCT
>MAXL01000551.1 GCA_001751005.1 Desulfobacterales bacterium S5133MH16 | reverse complement strand
TAAAATGCATATCTTGTCATTTTGTTTGTCCTCCCGAAAATTTGTTAATTATCATTTAAAAGCCAGACCTGATAAACATGGCTAACGCGTGCTAAAGCCCTTCAAACAGTCAGTCGGTTTCCAAGAGAAACACGCCGTCGCTACGCTGCACCGAAATCAAATGCGTTTACCCTGGGGTATTGACCAGTCTCCATTGACACTGCGTCGTCGTTGTTTTAGGTTATTTTATGGAGCAAATTTTTCTCTACCAACAGTGGCTGCGCCAAAGGCTGCATGAATATGTTCATGTGTCCCGGCCTCCGAAACTGCGAGGTCGGAAAATCGTCATGTCCCCCAGCCAGTACGGCGCTGCATTAATGCAGGCCTACTTTGGCAGGGCCTCCCTGACCTGGATCGCTGAGCATGTGGGAATTCCGGTGCAGCTCTTGCGGCAGTGGCGCCAAGAACCGCAATTTCTTCTAACCATGGATTGGAGTAAATCCGTATTTTCCAAAGATTTCCAGGAGAAACTGATGTTAAACGATTATTCTATGGCTCAGTACTATTCCATGGCCGCAGAAATCTCGCTGCTGGAAGAGTCGTTTCGCCTAACCGTTCGGATGCCTCTTAACCAGCGCTTCGTAAAAATAGGGCGGTTTCTTATGAGTCGTCATCAAAATGACCTTGATCTGAATAACTATGACCTCCGACTGTTCCGTCGTCTCTTTCTTTTCTTTCTGGCTCTGGATAATCACTGGCCCGGTTCAGCTTGTCATTGTGTCAGCGAGGACTTTCTCACCTTAGCGAGAGATGTGGTTTGGCCGCTTCTTAACCAAAAACAGTGGGTAGGACAAGAACTCAAATCCATACAGCAAGCCGCCCCCATCTCTCGGATTCTCATTGAACTTGACAGCAAATTGAAGGAGACCTTTCAGACCGTTCTTGCCTGACAAAATGAAATTATTCAAACAGAATAAAAATTAACAGAAATGACTCTATCATTAGATGCGCAAAAAACGGTAAAACAACATTTTTTCTTTTATAGGCCCAGTATGTGACAATAACTGAAAAAATGAGCATCCCCGTGGCTTCCAAGAAAGCTTTTTGAAAATGAAAGACAAATTCAATCAGACAAACGCCGAACCACCCCTTTTTGGGAAACGCTTTTTCAAAATATGTCAGAAGCACGTAACGGTGCAAAAATTCCCAGCCGGTCAGCCATGAAATATTCCAGGTCATTTTATATAAGGCCCAATTTAATTTGGCTGATGCGGAATTAAATTCTATGGAAGGATACAAGTTTCTTAAACTGGGATAGAATTTTATTGAAAGAACGGCGATAATGCTGAGAGTTGACAATAAAATGACAAGGTAAAGGTCGTTTTTCTTCAGTCTTGAGACACCAAAATATTTCCAGTCAATTGATTTAAATGTGAAAACAAACGGTATTGCGAACCATAATATAAAGGTCGATACTTCAAAACCGTTCTTTAATTGCCAATGAAAAATGCCCCAATCAATTCCCCATTTTAAATGGATTGTCGATATACTGTCGAGAGTCAGTGCAAAAATCGCGTAAAACAGGACGTAAAGCGCCTTTTTTTTATTATTGTTTAAATTGAGATTTGAAATTATTTTATCCACAATGTTTTTATAGTATTTTGGATGTTACATTTATTTTTTTAACAATAAACGTTTTATATTAAAATAATACAAACTAAATTAATATATTTTTTGCATAAGGTTCTTAAATAGGTTAGATTCGAACCATCCGTTAAATAGTATCCATGAATATTATATTCGTAATAATTGTACTGAGTGCTTTCTTTTTTGCCGGCTGGCATCAAATTTTCTTTATTCCCGTGAAAGGCGGCCTTTCGCCCATGGAGGTTCTCTCCAAGGCGATGATCCAATCGGCCACCGGGGCCGTGGAACTGGCCATTGGCCTGGTGGGCGTGATGGCCCTTTTCCTGGGACTAATGAAAGTGGCCGAAGCCGGCGGGTTGCTCACCATCTTAGCGCGGCTGATTCGTCCGTTGATGGTGAAGCTGTTTCCCGATGTGCCGGCAGATCATCCGGCCATGGGCGCCATGATCCTGAACCTTGCGGCCAACATGCTGGGGCTGGGCAATGCCGCTACACCGTTCGGTATCCGTGCCATGCAGGAGCTTGACAAGCTTAACCCTCAGCGCGGTACGGCCACCAACGCCATGGCCCTGTTTCTGGCCATCAACACCTCCAGTATAACCCTGCTGCCCACCGGTGTCATTGCCCTTCGTGCAGCGGCCGGTGCGTCAGATCCGGCCGCAATTTTGCCCACCACCTTATTTGCCACGATCGGCTCGACCACTGTTGCCGTAATTGCAGCCAAACTGTATCAAAGATTGTCGCCGGTTACGGTTGATAACGGCGCTGTTTTACAGGAGCCGCCTTCAAAGGATGGAGAGAAAATGCCTCTGAAAGACGCTGCGCAAGGATATCCTTTGTGGGTCAGCCTTGCGGCCCTCACAGCCCTAATCGCGTTGATACCCGTTGCCGTGTGTTACGGGCGATCCGTATCGCCCTGGATCATACCGGCACTTATGGTCGGATTTTTGGGGTTCGGTCTGGTGCGCCGCGTGCGCGTCTATGAAGTATTTGTCGAAGGCGCCAAGGACGGCTTCCAGGTGGCCGTTCGCATCATTCCCTATCTGGTGGCCATACTGGTGGCTGTAGATATGCTGCGGGCAAGCGGTGTCATGGGTGCCGTGGTCGGTGCGCTGGGCGGCATGACCGGGCGGTTGGGCCTGCCGGCAGAGGCCCTTCCCATGGCGTTGATGCGACCGCTTTCCGGATCCGGTGCATATGGCATCTTAGCTTCCATCATCAACGATCCGGCCATCGGTCCCGACAGTTACACCGGCTATCTGGTTTCCACGCTTCAGGGGTCCACCGAAACCACCTTTTACGTGTTGGCTGTTTATTTTGGAGCCGTACAGGTGCGTCGTATCCGCCATTCACTTGCCGCAGCGTTGACCGCCGATGTGGCCGGCGTGATCTTTGCGGTCCTGGCCTGTTCCTTTTTTCTCGGATAGAAAGAACCCTGTTACTATTTGAAACGCTCAGTTTATACATTACTTTCCTCGAGCAACCGTTGAATATTCAATCCGCAAATGATTTCCTTTTGTTCCTGAGAGATCTGAAGATGCATAATTTTTAGCAGCTCTCTCTGGGGATCTCCAAAGGGAAAGTCAGACCCAAAAATAATTCTGTCAATACCATATTCATCGATATAATCCGTTATTTCGCTGACAGAAGCCAGCGCCGTATCCGCATACACATTGGACCGTTCCCACAACCCGTGCCTTTTTATGGCTCCGTACCCACCGTTTAACATGCCCATGTGAGGAATAATTACCGTAACGTCTTTGGCGATCTGTTCAATAAAACGAACCGTGTTATCAAACTCTTCCTCCAACACCACCGGCATGTTCCTGCTTCTGATCTCATCAACGGCCCGTCGGCATCGCGGACTGTCATAATGATAAACCGGTTCATCCGAATGCCGGTGCCATTTGATCCCTTTGTGTTGTGAGGTGAGCTGGTCAACAGCGAAATCGTTCCAGATGAAAAAATAAGGAATAACCGGTAAATCGGTTGTCCCGATATGAAGGAGATATTCATTGGCGGATTTCCGCCTGTTTTTCCATTGGGCGGAGTCGGTGAAATTTGGATCATACCGGTCATATATTTCCATAACCGGCGGAAACATCACCGCCTCCTGGATTCCGCTGCCCCTGATAACTGAAAAATAGTCATCATAGGATTGCGGCGGAAACTTGTCCTGAATTCCGCAATGCACATGGGCGTCAATAATCATGGGTATGAATCTCTCAAGCCTTTTGCAAAGGATTTATTTCTATCCCATTTATTGAAATGACAACATGATCCTGTCCATGGGTTGTCAGTATAACGTTTGCTTCACTCTTCCCGGCCAGTTCGGGGTACATACCCCTTAAATTGCTGAAGTTAGAATTTTCAAGAACCGTTTTTAAAACATCTATTATCTTTTCAAGTTGTTCCCGGTTGCTACCCGGTTTAAAATATTCTGACAGGCTCCGGTTATAAAGCCGTTTTAACTCGGTTTCGACGCAGTGCTTCCTCAGGTTAAGTTCAAGTTTCATGGCTTATATTTGACGGTCTCGTAAAAAACCCTGTTGCAGGTATATTGATTTTTTGAACGATTTTATGGATCAGGGTTGATTTTCCGCATCTTGGAGGGCCCGTGAACAGAATGTTTTTTATTTTCATCTTGAATCTTTAGATCCCTATCGGTTATCTTAAAACCAGGTCCACCAAACGCTTCATGAAGTGTCTTTGTCAACAATAGAGGAAAAACAAAGACCGGGATATGAAAAAATTAGAAAAACAATTTTACATGATATCCTCTGATTCATCAGCAAAAGGAATCGAACAATTAAGCTCGATGAAAAAGAAGTCTTTGGCTGTATTGCTTGGCGGATATTTGTTCAACCTGGTATTTTTCCTTATTTTAAATCATATATACTTCGGAAAAGCTTTTGAGTTTATTTTTCTTTTGAAATCTGCTGCAAATTTATTTGGTATAACTTTAATATATTCACTGATCATTTCCATAATGTTATCCATTGTAATAATATATAAAAAACATTGGCCATCCTTTGTAACTCCGGCGATTATAATAACGTTATTGACCTTCTTAACAATTTCACTTGCGCATTATAAAAGATATTATGAGAAAAAGAAAATGGAAACTGAAGTATCTTCCTTAAGAGACCGGGCATTTTCTTTGCTTCAGGAAGATATGGCCGATCATATGAAAGCATTGGATCTTTTGAACAGAGCAATAGAACTAAACCCAAACGATGCTATAAATTATAACAACCGTGGGGTTGCCTTGTATAAGTTAGGACGGTATCAGCAAGCCATAAAGGATTTTAACCGGGCCATCCAACTTGACCCGAATGATTTATATGCTTTCATCAACCGAGGGAATGTCTACTACGGGTCAGGAAAGAAAAACCGTGCGTGCGATGATTGGCAAAAGGTTTGTGATTTAGGAAATTGTGATAAATTAAATTGGGCTAAGAAAAAAGGTATTTGTAAGTAGTGTCCATCTATATTGCAGCATTAATCAGCTTCATCCTTGGCCTTTTGGGCTATATTATCATTCGCTTTTGGATATTACCGATCGGCAGGTATTCAAGGATTAAGCGCCGGCTTGCATCCGATATCGGGGCGTTGCTGGATATGTTGCAAGCTGACCGGCCGCAGAATAATGAAGGCGCGCACATACAAGATCGAGGGGTGTCCGTGCGCCGTCACTGTTCAGACCTGATTTCCATCTACCAAGGCGAGCTGCCCTATTGGTACCGGCTCTACCTTGAAAGTAGAAAAGAGCGACCCTTAGAGGCCTCCAAGTTTTCAATGCGTCTTGCCAATACACGCAAACCGGAACATGCGTTGCGACAAGTAAATGAAATTAAACGACTTTTACGCATCAAGCGCTCCGTATTTCTATCCCGACCCTAAGGTTATAATGTCTTTGTAGTCTTTTGGACGGTCATATTCCTTTGACATCATACATTCAGGTATTATTTTATACATAGGACATGATCCTGAAAATCACTAAATGTTGCTTAGGGTTCGCGAAGAAATAAATTTACATTTTCAGGAGTCGAGGCGCCCGCATGGCAAGGCGCGGGGAGGGCGAATAGCTGGCTATTTAACCGACGAGCAACGCAGCCAGGCGGGATGGATCGGCGCATTAAAATGTGAAGTTATTTTTGAGCGAGCC
>MAXL01000550.1 GCA_001751005.1 Desulfobacterales bacterium S5133MH16 | reverse complement strand
GTTCGTCTATCTTTTGGATGTGTGACGATTCTTCCCGAATGATTTTTTCCAGATGTTCAATGGTTTTTTCATCAACGAGGAAAGTTTTCAACATTTTGTAAAATAAAATCGTATCATTTTCAAATTCTATAAAAATATCGACAAGCTCTTTGCTGTTTTTAACCCGGGAAAAGTCAACGTCGGCAAGTGAAAACGTTTTAGGCACAATTTTGGGCACAATCGTTGATTTTGGTACAAAAAAGCCCCTTGGCACCACCCAAGAGGCTTCGATGTAACCAACTGGCATCGTTGGTTTTTATCTGGTGCCCGGGACGAGAATTGAACTCGTACAGCCCTAAGGACCGAGGGATTTTAAGTCCCTTGCGTCTACCAGTTCCGCCACCCAGGCATATTTAATTTATTAAATTAATCAATTAGTTACAATGCTTTATTAAAGTAATTGGTTAGACTTATAGAAAATAATTTATAGCACCTTCGAATTCAAACACTGAATACCATTCAAAATCAAATAAACTAAATCAGGGATGATTTCAAGAGAAATGATTTAAACATTTGTTATTTTTCTTCCAGATCATCTACAAGCTTTTGATAATCCGGATTATGCGGATCTATGCTCAGCGCTTTCTTAAAGTCAGCCAAAGCCCGCTTAACTTTACCCTTGCTCTGCCAAGCTTCTCCACGTCCTATCAAACTGTCCGTATCGAACGGATCTTTTTCCACTGCTTTTGTGAAATCAGCGATGGCCTGTTATAATCGCCTTTGATTGCCCAGGCAAGCGCTCTGTAATACAACGCATCCGGATGATCGGGGTTCATTTCTAAAACTTTTTTAAAAATCTTTATAGCCTCGTCGTACGCATCAATATTAAACTTTTTAAGACCCTGGTCAAACAAGTCTTCGACGTCATTATCCATTTTTATACTCCAAATTTCTTGAGTGACGGCACAGGTCTTTCAGATGATATTATTCATCAAAAAGCCTTTAGCCAGGCCATGGCAAGTAAACATAGTGTGACCAAAAGGAAACCCGATTGATATCCCTTTGTTGTTGGACGCTTCACAAATAGACTGTACAGGGACCCCAACAAAATTCCTGCCGAAAAACCAAACAGATGGGCCATCACGTCAGAGTTCGCTCCGGAGCCGAGAATCCCCAGAAGCGCCAGACCACAACTTAACGGGAGAAACGCTTTTATTTTTTGCCCGGATTGCTTGAACTTCTTAAAGAACTGATGGGCGCTCAGGATACCGATTGCTCCGAATATAGCCGTAGAAGCGCCCACCGAAATATGCCCCGATGTGTATAATAACGCATTTGTCAAATTGCCGACGATTCCGCTGAGAAGAATCATAAGCCAGCCCACACCCCAGCCCATGATTGTGCAAACAGCAGTCCCAAAAATAGCAATACCGGCAATATTGCCCATCAGGTGCAATGTATCAGCATGAAGCATCAGGGATGTTGCGCTTCTGTACAATTCTCCGTGCAAAATATGAAAAGCCGATGATCCGTATGTCTTGACAAATAAATCACTTTTGTCGCCGATTGAAATAGCAACATGGCATGCGATCAACAGAATAGATACCCATATCCCGGTGAATGTCCTTTGGTATTTGTAATAAAGAGGATCTTCTGTTTTCTGTACCTCCGGGTTCTCTTTAAGATATTGTTCGATGGCAATTAAAGCTTTTTCATAATCCGTATCGTTAACCCGTATATCCCATCCGTGCTCCCCTTTTCTCAAGTGGTAAGAGATGCCGGTTGAGGACAGGACCAGCCGGTATGTGTCAGCATCATCTTCTGAAAGATTTTTAAGGAGTACGGACATAATCAAAACAACTTCTCAGATTCAACCTATTTTTTTAACGGGAATATTTCACTTTTAATTTCGCATCGATTAACTGATTGTGAGAAAGACGCAGTAAGTTTTTAAGCTTGTTCATCAAGTAGTGTTCGTACTGGTCCATCTTTCCGTCAACGTAGACAATCTGCCAGAGGGTTTCAACGATCTCAATTTTTTCGTCTGTTGAATAATTTTCATTGATCAGCCTGGCAAATTGCCAGAGGTCCACGCTTTGATCCCGTTCTTTATCGGCCTCTTCAATCAGTGCGTCGGCATGTTCTTCGGATAAGCCGTATTTCTCTTTTAGAATCGAAAGAATGGTTTCCAACTCGGCCTGGGTAAATGTTCCGTCTATTCGCGCCATCTCTACAAAAAGAGCGCAAGTGGCAATGCACAAGTCGTGTTCTCTGTTTTGTTGTTCGGTGTCGGAATTATTGGCTTTGGTTTTGCTGAAAAATCGCTTTACCATGTCGATCATTTAATAGCCTCCTGATACGGAAAGATTCTAATTATTTTTTTTACATTGAAAACCTGGTCCTTTGGGCCAGGTCAGATATAGATGGCTCTGCCTTGGAGTTTGGTGTTTTAAATCACAAATCTCAAGTACCAAATTACAAATAAATCTCAAATTAAAAAATACAAACCGGTTCCCTCCGGGCCGTAGGCCCTATGGGCCGGAGGCAAAGCGATTGTTTTTTTGTTTGGGATTTTGGATTTCGGTCATTGTTATTTGTTTGTTTTTTGGGATTTGTTATTTGGAATTTCAACAAGGCAATGAACTTTCAACAAAGTAAATCCCCTTTGGGATAAAACAAAGCCTGGTTCTTTGGGCCAGGATTTTTACTTTAGTGTTTAAAAGAAAAACTCCCCGACCCCTCATGCATTTAACGTATGTTCAATTAAAAACTTAGACTCAACATTTTTTTTGGCAAGTTCCAGGAGGTGCCGGTGATGCGTAAAGAATATGACTTGGGTTTGTTCAGATAGCCGCTCCAGCGCCCGCAGGGTCGCAACCGCACGGTCATCATCGAACTTGATCAGTATGTCGTCTACAATAAACGGGATGGGTTCGTTCCGTTCCAGGTAATCCTGAAGACCTGCCAGCCGTAACGCAAGATACAATTGATCCGCTGTTCCGTCACTCATGCCGTCCACGGTAACGATTTCCTTGCCGCCCGGTCGAACCCCAACAAGCACCGGTTGGCCGGTATCGTCAAATTCCGCACGGACCCCTTGAAATGAGCCTCTGGTAATTTGCTTAAAAAGTTCGGTCGTACGTTTTAAAATAGGCTCCTGGCTTTTTTCCCGATACCGTTCTATGGCCTGGTTTAAAACTTTTGATGCGATTTTCAGCCGGGCATACTGCTCCACATCGTTTTCAAGTCTTCCCAGAAGGAGTTGGATTTCTTCGGCCAACTCCGCTGCCCGTGCGCTGCCGTCCATTTTGCCGAGTTCTGTTCGCTCGCTTCCAATGCACTGATCCAGTTCGGATTTTTCTTGATTAAGCGTATCGGTCGCCTCTGTCAGTCTGCCGATCTCCCCATCGATTCCATCCGGATCCACGTTTAGGGCCTGGTTAACAAAATCATCAATGGTGGCGCCGGCGCTCAACTGGTGCAGTCTTTCATCCAGGTTGTTTAATTCAGCTTCTATTTGTTTTCGTTTTTCGGATCTTCGTTCGGCCTCGGGAAGATCTTCGTAGCTTTCACACCCTGCTTCTTCACACATGCCCTTGAGCCGGGTTTCTATTTCGGCAATCCTTCCAACCGCTTTGTCCATGCGACTCTGTTCCTGCACTAACTGTTTCCGGAGGGTTTGCCGTTGTGATTGAGCGGCTCGTGCCAGCGTCAGCCGGCTGTTGAGTTCAAGCGTTGCGTCACCGACAGGCAAATTTTTCAAGTCTCCGGCCACTGCATCCACTAGACCGGTGACCTTAATTGCGAATTCATCTGCATCGCGATTGATACCGTGAATGCGCTTTTGAAGAATATTGGCGTCTTTAAGTTTGCCAAACAGACTGTTGAGATCTTCCATTACCGCATTCGCCTGGGCAGGGACGGCATCGGCATCTAGACCCAGCAGACGGACGGCTTGCTCCCATTCTTTTTGCCATTGTAAAAGTTCCATTTCGCTGGAATTGACCCGCGCTTGTGCTTCGGCCAACTCTTGTTCGCGCTGGGTCTTCTCACTTCGAAGCTGCTTGATTTTATTGTGCAGCTCATCCTCTGTTTGGAGGACCCGTTTACTTCTTTTGATTAAATCGGCCAGGGTTTCTCCATTAACAGAATGCGGCTCAAAAAGACTCTCCAAACACTGATTCAACCTTTTGAAATGAGCGTCAATTTCATCCTTTAACCGGTCAACTTTGGCCTGGCGTTCCCTGGCCTCTTTCCCTTTTGCGGCCAGACCCATATGGTGTTGCGCCCATGCTCTCATTTCTTTGGGCGATCGAGGCATAATTTCTGCAGGTTGCCATAACTGCACCCATTCTCTCACAAGTTTTTCTTTTGCCTTTTCAGCGGTATCAATTTCTTTTTTCAAATGATCCCGTTGTGTTTTATGGGAGGTTTGATCGGCGAGCAATTTGGCTTTAGCGGCAACACGGTCCGCCTCTCGCCTGAGCCTGTCCGCAACCTCATCTGCCTTGTGAACACTGTTTTCAAATGCTTCTGAGAGCGTCTTTGAAATTCCTCCCCCCTTGATATAGTCGTCAATTTCTTCATCCAATACGGATTTGCCCTCCAGCGTATGTAATATAAGCTGCCATCCCCTACCCCTTCGTTCTCTCGCCTTTTGAAGATCTTGCTCGGAAGGCACTTCCTGCTGTAACCGAAGCTCGTCTATTTGCCGTTCAACATCCGCCAGCGTTCTTTCAATCTTCTCAAAATCCTCTTTTAAATTGACATACTTGAGCTCAGACTTGGCGGTTTGGTCTTCAAACAGGCCAATTGTTTCCATTGAAGGCACCGGAAGACGTTCCAGCTTTTCGACCGATCCGGACCAGAGTGTCTGTTTGCCAAGCGCCACATCCAGAGTTTTTAATTCGGAACTGATCTCAGATTGTTCTTTGCCATAGTGTTTTTCCAAAGCTCCGTATTCTTCAGCCCTGGATACGGCATGTTTTAAGGGGTCTATCTGCCTGGGGGCTCCAAGTTTTTCCAGCTTCCGGTCAATTCCTGCAATACGATGGGTAAGGGTGGGAATTGCTTCTCGGGCAGTTTGGGTACGCGTGACAATCCGCTCAAACCGGGCTCCAAGGTCCTGTATGCGGACCGCTTCCGATTTCTTAATCCGTAATTTTTCAGCATGGTCCAGGGTTACGTCATCCCGCAGGCTGCGAAGGATTTCCCCGGCTTCGCCGAGCAGGACACTCATGCGCGTTTGTAACTGTATACGATCCCTGGCCGCTTTGTGCTGACTCCCGAATTCCCGATGGATTTCTTCAATCACCGTTGAATTCTTCAGCAGACTTTCGGAAATTTGAAGCTCGGACTGCTCTTTTTGGATAATCTCCGCGTTTTTTAACGCCTGATCACGGTCGTTTTCTGACACTCTGAGCTTCTGTAAAAGATCGACCCTTTGGTCCCGGAATC
>MAXL01000549.1 GCA_001751005.1 Desulfobacterales bacterium S5133MH16 | reverse complement strand
GCGTATCAATTGGTACAGGATTATGGAATCCCCTTGGCAGAAGTAGCCCGACAGCTCGGAGTTTCTACGTCTGCCATTTCCAAGGCAATTACAAGGAGGAGGAAAGAGTAGGTCAAGCTAGTCAATTACGTCCCCCATTTTCCCTTCTTGAGTATTATGCAGAGTCTATCATAATTATGAGGATTTGTTATTTTGGGGAGTGCAGTGTAACATTTTCAGGTCCTATTTCTGAATCGGAAGGGCCATAAAATTAATTTCGTGTGCCAACTCTGCCTGCGAGGCATCAAAGACCATGCGCTATTTCTAACTTCCGAAACGAAAAGGCTGTTCTTCCTATACTGGAATTCCTGATATTTCATTATAGGACATGGAAAATTATTCAAGTTTTCTGAATGATGAGTCGACAAGAATTATAGTTACAAAAATACTTTTTAACCTTTAACCGTTAACCGTTGGCCTCACTCAGTCACCGGCTAACACCCCCTATAAGCACCCTGCTCCTCCCATGATGAAGAAAACCAAAGACATCCAACCTGATAGGGTGCTCGCCCTCCATTTTTTATGGTTTTCCTTATTTTTTTTATGTTTCATCATCTATTCAATGCCATGCCACGCAATTTCTGACAAGTATTTTACAGAATCAAAAACTGATAATCATTATAATACAAATAACGAAAATAATCTTTATTGCCAGCCAGCTGAAATAGACGTCAATGACAGACTCGTTCGTGCCGGTCTCCTCTACGACATTTCAGCAGACGCCGTCGTCTGGGAAAAACACAAGGATCGGACGTTTCCTATAGCCTCCCTGACTAAAATGATGGTTGCGTTGATCGTCATGGAAGATATTTTTTCCGGACAGGTGGATATGGACACTTTGGTGAAGGTCACGCCGCAAGCCTCCAGAATTAAGGGCTCCAAAGTTCATTTACGAAAAGGGTGCCGCGTTTCCGTGGAAGAGCTCCTTAAGGCAGCGCTTATTTCTTCCGGAAACGATGCCTCTTATCTGCTCGCCCAATTCCTGGGAGGAACTGAGTACGCCTTTGTTCAACGAATGAACAAGCGGGCCGCGCAGCTGGGAATGAAAGACACCTTCTATTCAAACGCCACCGGCATGCCGGCGCCCAAAAGCGTTAACGATAACCGGTCAAGCCCCTCTGATCTTCTCATTCTCGCCAGAGAGATGCTCAGTTATGATCAGCTTCTTGATATAGCAGGCACGAGCAATACCGTCATCACTCAGGACAAAAGAGTTATCAAGCTACGGAATCACAACGGCCTTGTGGCGACTTATTCCGATGTGGACGGTCTTAAAACAGGCTTTACGAAAAATGCGAAATATTGCCTTGTCGCAACCGCCAATAAGAGCGGCCGTCGCCTGATTGCTATCGCTCTTGGTGTTTCAGATTGGAAAACCAGAAACCAGTTTGTAGCAAGCACGATTAGCCGATACTACGAGACCTTGGGCATTGGCGGGCTTGAACCGAAAACTAGATACGCGGCTGCAAATTGCAATAAAAAGAAAAGCTCTTCGACATCAGCGTCTAAAAAAGCGTATGTATCAGGATTTAACGCAGGCGAAAGCGGACTTCATCGTGTAAAAAAAGGGGAGACCCTTTATAAAATTTCAAGCAAATATGGCTGCTCAGTGGCGGAATTAAAATCCTGGAACCGGCTCAGGGGGAGCATAATCAATCCTGGGCAGCAATTGATTGTCCGACGTGATTTCCAGGCAGATAGCCAAACAAGCCGCTTACGCATTGTTAGCTTTTACAAGGTTCGACCCAGAGATACCTTGTGGAATATTTCGCAGAAATATGAAGGTGTCTCTGTAGACGACATCATGAAAGTAAACCAGATCAAGCGGGCGAGAGACTTGAAAGCGGGAACAACCCTCAAGATTGCCAGGTATGTCTAAAAATTTGACTAAATGGGATATAGAGACTGGTGGAAAATAATGATTTTATGCAACTTTCGGTTATATCTCAAAAGAATTACGCGCCACCTTTGGTCAATATCAAGGAGGATATGGCTATAACCTTTTGCTTTAACGAGATCCCCCTGCCCTCACGATAATTCTTTATGTAGTCCCCGAACCATTTGTTGTTAAGAAGCTCTATCCCTATCCGAAGGCAAGGGCGTCATCGTGAGGTGGTGTCTGAATAAGGAAAGTTATGGCAATATCATCAACGGTACCGCTTTGTATCCTTGTGGAATTCGCATCGTCTCTGGCGATACGGTTGATGTGTGCTAATTCGGCACAAAATCATACTGCCTTTATCCTTCGACAAGTCCTGGAACTCAATGGGTATCCCCGTTATTTGATGAGCAGAGATATTCGGAAGCATGAGGCCTAGTTGACGAGCCAGCCCCTGGCCTTTAGTGGCAAGTCGTTCATAAAGACAGAAAAGCGCGCGGATGGTTGCGGCATCGTTTTCTGAAATTTTCATGGTGGCAGCATCGGCCAGACAGACTTCAGCCACGGGCTTTGCTCCCTGCATGACACGCATCGCTTGGCAACGGACGCCTGCCACATTCCTTACTCTTACTTCGGCAGGTACTAATTTGGTTGGCTCCGGCGGTTCAGTAGCCTTGGCGATCGTGTCAAGTGAGACAGCACCACCCAATAGTTCCTGCCATTTATGGCGCTGATGTGGAGAAAGCTTGGCGACTTGTTCTCCCAGGCCATTCAACAGGGGCTGCACATTCTGAGCCTGCTGGTTGATGTGGTCAATCTGCTGTTCATTTACTGTCATCAAAGTACGCTTTGAATGGTCAACAATCAACACACTATCCGCAGCGTGACGGTAAAGTAGATCGATATTCTTATCACCACCCGCGGCTCTGACCATAATCTGTTCATTCTTTATGGCAACGTACTGGGTTGTAGCTGCCGAAACACGGCTTTCCTTAACCAGATATTCCAAGATGACATCTGCGTGGGCGATTGACGAAAGCACTAAACTGGCGCAGATTGTTAAATAGACTGCACTCTGGTTGATTTTCATCAAAAAATACCTTCCTTGTTTTCGTTATAAAGCCCAGCTGGGCTTTAAAAGGAAACTCCGGGACGTCATTGACTATCTTGACTTATTCTTGCTTCTCCCTGCGGTCACGTAGGCGATAACTCGATAGAAACCCCCGATCGGCGGACTACTTGGCATGCCGCTGCCTCCAAGCTACCTGTTATCCTTCCGCTTATGAGACTTATTCAAGCTAGTCAATGTTGTCCCGTATTCCCCCGTATTCCCCCGTATTCCCCTGGCGTCCCCCTCTATTCCCCCATAATATTTCGACTTGATCTTCTAAAGTGACCATGGTATTATGACCATGTCATTTGAGCTTCTACAAGTCAATTACCACCCCTAAAAAGCTATAATAACGAAATCCCGGTGAATTTGCTATTAGGATGATTATGCTAAATAGCCAAATACTTCCACATTGCCTAAATAACGTAATCTTCCATTATGGTATAGTATTAAGTATCCGTGACCAAAATAATTAATACTATACCATAATATAGTACGTTTTGGTTGTTCAGCTGCAAAATTTGGGCATTATCTGTAACAAATTGGCACCTCTAACCTGATTAATTTGCTTGGAACCAAGATATTGTGGTATAGTATTAAAACAGAAACTATTGAATAGTTGTTTGAATAACAGAGACTCATGGATCTTATCACCTGGATTTCGTTTCTATAGAACTCGGGTAATGGTACCATAATAAGGTTCTACCAATTGAGTAAAT
>MAXL01000548.1 GCA_001751005.1 Desulfobacterales bacterium S5133MH16 | reverse complement strand
ACCGAAGCCTCAGCAGCACCGCCCATTGAGATAGGAGAAAGCCAAATTCGCGTTCAGGTCAGCATTGCATATGAAATAGAATGAGAAAAGGGGGTAAATCTACATTTTGCTCTTATCGTTTATCATTAAGGGTTCACGAAAAAATAAATTTACAATTTTGGGAGTTGAGGCGCCCGGCTGGCAAGGCGTGAAAACTTAAGGAATATCAAGCATATTTCGAGTTTTCGTAACGTAGCCAGACGGGATGCATCGGCATTCAAAATGTGAAGTTATTTTTGAGTGAGCCCTAATAGTTAAACATGATGAATTCGACTTTTTACGAATTTAAGACTGAGGAAGGGTATCCTGCGTGCGATACGAATGACGGAGTGTGAAAAATGATGAATACTGCTCAACTATCTGAAATATTAACCGCTCATTTAGAACTTTCTATTTCTCCTGTAGCTGTTTCATTACACCCAAACCATAACTCTGAATTGGAGAAGTACAGGCCGGATAAACCGCTCCGAAGCTATTGTCATGGAATAATGACAGCCGCCCACGGGCAAATCCTTTATCTTCTGGAAAATGATATCCTCTGCAAATCCGGTGCAGCAACACTGGGTTTTTCGAGTTATTCCGATGAGATGCTATCCGGCCGCAAGCATTATAATGCAGGCGTGTTCGGGACCATCCAAGCCGCCAAAAACGCGGTAGCAGGGGCATACAAGCTTGAGGACGGCAGCACAAGAGCGATTTTTCTCAGACCCCTATCCCAGGCGGATAATAATTATCAGGTGATACTCATCCCTGCTAATGCAGAACAAATTATGTTTATATTAGTGGCCGATAAATATGATACCGGCGGCAGGACAGAGATTTCAATGGCCACTGGGTTTCAGGGTATTTGTGGGGATGTTACCGCTTATTCAATACAGACCGGCAAGGTCAATTTTTCAGTCACAGGCTTTGGGGACCGCCTGCGGTGTGGTCTGGACCCTGAATTAATGGTTATTTCCATACCGGCTGGCAGGGTTTCCATCATTGTCAAAAATCTGGAAGCAATGAGTACCAAAATGATGGCAACATATAAAAAGGCCCGAGACGCAAAAAAAGGAAAAAGTTAATTGTGAATACTAAAGGGATTTTGTTAAGGTTACGTTTATATTTGATTGAATGAGGGGAAAATGTATATGATCGGTTGCAGCTGTTCCATAAAAGAGTGTTTGAACAATCCAATAGAGTTAAAGATTGACGATCGAGATTTGGATTTCGTGTCCATCAAGCAGATTGCCGATAACAAAGCAAAAGAATTTACCTCTCAACCCATGTTGCTTGCCTGGTATAACGGGAAGACCGGCGATTTTGTCCCTAAGGCTGAATGTGGGAGCGGCCCTAAGCCCGGATGGATCGTTTATGCTGAAACAAGGGGCGGGGATATTGTAATTGACATCAATGAGGAACGGTATGTTTTTATTTATAAATCAGGTTCTTAAAAAATAAATGCGCTTTGCAGCCAAGGCACCGACCTAAACCATCCTGACCAGACGAAAACCCAGGCGGTTGCTGCGACGGTCCGGTGAGCTGAGGCTACGTGATGCGCACCGGCAATACCAGTCCTCGCTTCCCCAATCACCACCCCGTAACACCTTAGCCAACCCTGATGAAGGGCCTAGAGGTAAGTTTGAAGGACTTTGAGAATAATAATTTCTATCAAACCAGTCCTGACACCACTCATGGACATTTCCATGCACGTCATAAAGGTCCCATGCATTCGGCTTTAACTGGCCGATGGGATGAGTTTTATCTGCTGAATTTTTTCTATACCAGGCGTATTGGCTTAATGTTTTAATATCACTACTAAAACAATAAGTGCTTTCTGTATCTGCTCTTGCTGCATATTCCCATTCAGCCTCAGTAGGAAGACGGTATTTATTTGTTTCTTCTTTATTATTCAGCTTCTGGATAAACTCTTGCACATCATTCCATGAAACTCTTTCCACCGGCCTTATGTCCCCCTTAAATTCGCTTGGATTATTATTCATAATCTCAGACCACTGCGATTGAGTCACCTCATATTTGCCCATATAAAATGTCTTACTGATTTTAACTATGTGACGTGGGGTCTCATGATCCTCGGCTTGTTCAAGTTTTTTGTCTCCGCCCATTCTGAATGAACCCGCCGGAATCAAAACAAATTCCATACCTATACTGTTGGTTATGATTTCTGTCATATTAATCCTCTGAAAATGGTGAGACCTTTGCAAAACGCCCCTTTTTGCCCAATCCCGGCGTCAGACTCAAATTTTAATCCTCAAAATACTCAATGTATTCCTGCCTGCCCCGTAGGTCCGGTAGATCGTACTGGGGTGGTTAAAATTTTCGCCTGCCTTGGCCTTGAACCCCGGTTAAATATTAAATACGGATTTAACTGGGCAGGCAAAAATGAACATTTTTCAAAGGTCTCATGGTGTTTCCTGAAATACGCTCGTAGAGTTGTCAATCGGGAGTCTATAAAAATTATTCTTACTCTATATCACCAGTTTAATCAACAATATTCCCAGACAAACGGTTATAAAGCCGGTCGCCTTTTAGATATGCTTACAACTTATCTTATCCGTTTTTCTCCCAATTGTCCGGGATAAATTCCTGCCCATAGGAACTCCTACCATAAAAATGAACCCATTCCTCTATGGACATAATAAATTATAATCTGATAGTTGCCATCCTGTAGACAGAATCAATATCTAATACGGAATCATAGGAACAGCAGATTATGATCAATTCTCCAACCAATCCCCGGGTTCTTATAGTGACTCCTGAAATTACCTATCTTCCCAAAGGGATGGCTAATATTTCAAACGGCTTGAATGCCAAAGTCGGAGGGCTTGCAGATGTTTCGGCAGCTTTGATAAATGAGCTTTACAGCCAGGGCGCCGACGTGCATGTGGCCCTGCCGGATTACCGAACAATCTTTGGCGGTCAATCTTCGCCAATTATTAGAAAAGAACTGGAAACCATACGGAGCAGGGTACCGGACGAAAGGATTCACCTGGCTCAGGACAGGGCTTTTTTCTATCTTAATCATATCTATTCAGGTTATGAGTTCGAAAATATCAGAATTTCACTGGCGTTTCAACGGGAAGTCATTAACAATATTGTTCCTCGGGTTCAACCGGATCTCATCCACTGCAATGACTGGATGACCGGTCTGATTCCGGCTATGGCCAGACACTTGGGCATCCCCTGCCTTTTTACCATTCACAATATCCATACGGTAAAAAGCACTCTTTCTGAAATAGAGGACAGGGGTATCGACGGCGCTTCGTTCTGGCAAAACTTTTATTATGAGTATTGTCCATCGACTTATGAAAACACCAGAGATTGCATCCCGGTAGATTTTCTCACAAGCGGGGCTTTTGCCGCCCATTT
>MAXL01000547.1 GCA_001751005.1 Desulfobacterales bacterium S5133MH16 | reverse complement strand
GCTGCCATAGAGGCGGGGAAAAACATTGCCCTGGCAAATAAGGAAACCCTTGTAATGGCCGGCGAGATTGTTATAAAAAGGGCGGCACGAAATCGTGTAAAGATAATTCCAATAGATAGTGAGCACAGCGCAATTTTTCAATGCATTGCGGGCAACCGCAAGCAAGATCTGGATAAAATCCTCCTCACCGCTTCCGGTGGTCCGTTTTTGAACCGGCCGGAAAACGAATTTGTGAAAATTAAACCCCAGGATGCGCTCAACCATCCAACCTGGCAGATGGGAAAAAAGGTTAGTGTGGATTCAGCGACCCTAATGAACAAGGGGCTTGAGGTTATTGAAGCAAAATGTCTGTTCGGTGTTTCACAGGAAATGATTGAAGTTCTGATCCATCCGCAAAGTGTGATCCACTCCATGGTTTCTTTTAAAGATGGAGCGGTAATGGCCCAGCTTGGAATTCCGGATATGAAGGGGGCAATTGCATATGCCCTGTCGTATCCTGAACGTCTTGCACTGGAACAGCCGTTGCCTGATTTTGCAGGGATCGGAGCGCTTACTTTCGAACATCCTGATTTAAATAAATTTCCATGCCTTGATCTGGCGTATACGGCATGCCAAACCGGAGGGACACTGCCGGCAGTGTTAAATGCCACAAATGAGATGTCGGTTCAGGCTTTTTTAAAGCAGCGCATCCCATTTGTCAAAATACCCGAGATTATCGGAAAAACAATGGAGAAACACACTGTTGTTACAGATCCGGTCTTTGATGATATTCTCGAATCTGACAGATGGGCCCGGGAACAGGCCCGGAATTTGATCGATATGATATAACAATACAATTACTTTTCAGCAGGAACTATTACGATAATGAGCGTTAATATATTTGCATTAGTCATCGTTTTGGGCGTACTGATATTTTTTCATGAGCTGGGACATTTCCTGGTCGCCAGGTTATTCGGTGTGGGGGTTGAAAAATTTTCACTGGGTTTTGGCCCCAGATTAATCGGTAAAAAGATCGGCATTACGGATTATATCATTTCCGCCATACCCTTAGGCGGATATGTTAAAATGGTTGGCGAGCAACCGGATGCCGATTTAGATCCCGCCGACATTCCGATCTCATTTACCCACAAAAATGTCTGGAAAAGGATACTCATCGTTGCGGCCGGTCCTCTTTTTAATTTCCTTCTGGCCGTGATAATATTCTTTGGTATTTTTCAAATTTCCGGCATGTTTATCTTGCAGCCTTTCATAGGAGAAGTGCAGGAAGATACGCCTGCATACCGGGGAGGTCTGGAAAAAGACGACCTGATCACATCCATAAATGGAGTTGATCTATCAACCTGGGAGGAAATGGCAGAAATTATTACGGCAAGCAAAGGCGAGCCCCTTTCGATATCCGTGCGTCGAGGAGATTCTACCCGGGTTGTAAATATTACGCCGGAAATCAAAACATTTAAAAATATATTTAACGAAGATGTAGAACGGTATGTAATCGGAATTTCCGCTTCAGGTGACGGGTTTTCAAAAGATTTGAATGTGTTTCAGTCCCTTTCGCAGAGCATTACACAGACCTATCATATAACCGTCCTGACCCTAAAGGGGGTTATAAAGATTTTGCAGGGCGCTATTTCCCCAAAAACACTGGGCGGACCGATTGTGATCGCCCAGATAGCCGGGGAGCAGGCCAGGGAAGGAGCAACTAATTTGATCTTTTTCATTGCACTGATCAGTATAAACCTTGCCATTCTCAATTTGCTTCCCATCCCGGTTCTGGACGGCGGACATCTGCTTTTCTTTTTTATTGAGGCGGCCACGGGAAGTCCGGTAAGCATAAGGGTACGCGAAATTGCCCAGCGGGCGGGTGTATTTGTGTTGATACTGCTGATGATCTATGTATTCTATAATGATATTGCGCGGGTCTTTTTCAGTGAATCTTAAATTCTGCAATTGTTAATACAGTAGCGGTAATTTGACTATGCCATATCGACTTGAGATAGCACTAAAATCTGAGCTGTTTGATGCTGAAGGGAACGGAATTCGCCAGAAAGCAAAGAATTATTTTGATATCGAACTCGTCAGCGTTCGTTGCGTTTATGTTGTCACCATTGACGCCGACCTTTCGAAAGATCAGCTGAAAACCATCCAATCAGAAATCTTTACCAACCCTGTGACACAGGTCTCCTCCTTGGATCCCCTTGATATGGAATTTGACTGGACCATCTGGGTCGGCTACAGACCGGGTGTCAGAGATAATCCCGGAAGTACCGCTCTTGAAGCGGTGGAAGATATTCTGGGAATAACCTTCGGGCCGAGTCAAGCGATCTACACTTCAAAGCGGTACTGCCTGAAAGGTAAAGGCCTGACCGAAGAAGACATGAACAAGATTGCTGCCGAACTTCTTGCCAATGATATCATCCAGCAGTGGAAAATTTTTCCGGTCGACAAATGGAACCCTGCCGAGGGAACCGGTATTATCATCCCCAGAGTCATACTTGACCACACACCCACGGTTACAACAATATCGGTAGACAGCGATTCGACCCTAAAAAAGATTAGTGACGAGCGAGGCCTGGCATTGAACTCTGCGGATATACCGTTCATAAGGTCCTATTTTCTGGATGCCAGGGTGCAAGCCTCACGGGCTGCCATGGACCTTTCAGATCCCACGGATATTGAACTTGAATATATTTCTCAGGCCAGAAGCGATCATTGTAACCATAATACATTTCGAGGGCTGTTCCGTTATCTGGATCTTGAAACCGGTGAAACCAAGGTTGTGGACAATCTATTTAAAACCTGCATCGAGACGCCCACGCTGACCCTGAAGAAGAAACATCCGTGGGTTGTATCGGTGTTATGGGATAATGCCGGTGTGGGACGATTTGACAGCAACCATTATTACGTTATTACCGGGGAAACCCATAATTCTCCATCCAATATGGAGGCATACGGCGGCGCCATTACCGGTATTGTCGGGGTTTACCGTGATCCTCTGGGAACCGGTAAGGGGTCGAAGCTGGTGATGGGCAGTTACGGCTATTGTGTAGGCCCCAGGGATTATAACGGGCCCCTTAAGCCGCGACTCCATCCCAGACGCCTTCTGGATGGTGTTATTGAAGGGGTAAGAGACGGCGGTAACAAGAGCGGAATTCCCACGACCTTTGGCCGGGTGCTTTTTCATCCCGGATACATGGGAAAATGCCTTGTTTTTGTAACGGCAGTGGGAATTATGCCGGCTTATATCAATGAAGAACCGTCGGAAACAAAGAAAACATCTCCCGGAGAACTGGTTATCATGTGCGGCGGGCGAGTCGGCAAAGACGGAATTCACGGGGTTACCGCTTCGTCAGAGAGTTTTTCCGAGCATACCCCTGCCGGTCATGTTCAGATCGGTGATCCCTATACCCAGAAAAAAATGCACGATTTTTTGTTAGAGGCCAGGGACCAGGGCCTGATAAGATTTATTACGGATAACGGCGGGGGTGGACTCTCATCATCGGTGGGTGAGTCGGCCCGGTTTAGCAACGGGTGTGAGATCCAACTTGAAAAAGTTCCTTTAAAATATCAAGGGCTTGATCAGTGGGAAATATGGGTTTCCGAATCCCAGGAGCGAATGACCGTGGCAGTTAATCCGAAAGATCTTGAATGTTTTATGGAACTTTCCGGAATGCATGCCGTAGAGAGCACGGTCATCGGCCGTTATACGAATACGGGCAAACTTCATATCACCTATAACGGCCGGACCTGTGCCTATATAGATATGGATTTTTTAACGTCGGGTTTCCCCCAGTGGGATTTTGATGCCCAATGGCAGGCGCCTGAAAGACGGGGCCTGTTTGAGCCGGTTCTAAAAAAACCCGGTGATTATGAAGCTTTACTAAAGGACTTGCTTTCACGCCCCAACATCTGCTCCAGGGAGTGGATAAGCAGGCAGTATGATCATGAAGTGCAGGGCACCAGTGTGATCAAGCCTCTCGTGGGTGCGGATCGTGATGTGAATAGTGACGCGGTGGTAATAAGGCCTGTGCTCGATTCTAAAAAGGGTCTTGTATTTTCCCAGGCGCTGCTGCCCGCCTATTCAGCCATCGATGCCTATCACATGACAAGCTGTACAATTGATGAGGCGGTGCGCAGACTCGTTGCTGTGGGCGCAAATATTGATCGTATCGGCGGCGTGGATAATTTCTGCTGGCCCAGTATTCAATTTCACCCTCAGGATAACCCGGACGGCAAATTCAAGGCCGCACAGCTTGTGCGATCCTGCCGGGCATTACGCAACATCTGTCTGTCCTATGAAATACCGCTGCTCTCCGGCAAGGACAGTATGTACGTTGACGGCCACCTTACCGGACGATACGGCGAAACCCACAAAGTTTCGGCGCCGGAGACCCTTCAGTTTTCCGCAACGTCCGTTATTGACGATATCGAAAAATGTATCACCATGGACAGCAAAATGTCCGAAGACCTGGTTTACATACTGGGGACCACGCGAAACGAACTCGGTGGATCCGAATACTACGAGCATATGGGGTATGTGGGGCTGAATGTGCCTCATGTTTTTCCGGAAAAGTTCGCTGATCTCTACAGAGCTTTGGGCCGTGCCATTTACAAAGAACGGGTTGCCTCTGTTCACGGTATATATCGTGGCGGCCTTGGGGTACACCTTGCCATGACAGCTATGGGCGGGAATCTCGGGATGACGGTTGATCTTGGTCTTGTTCCGTCGGACTCCTTTGATCGTAATGATGTTATTTTGTTTTCGGAATCTGCCGGCCGGTTCATTGTAACTATCAATCCTGAAAACCGGAAGATTTTCGAAGAAATTTTCAAAGGGCTCCCCTGCGCCTGTGTCGGGACCGTAACCCATGAACCCGATTTCATAATAACGGGGATTGACAGAAGGCCGCTTATTAAAATTCCCGTGCAGGAACTCAAAGACGCCTGGAAAAAACCCTTCGGAGAGTTGATATAGAAAGTAATGGAGAGATTAAATGAATAACGTAAGGGCCCTTGTCTTTACCGGATACGGCTTGAACTGCGACAATGAGACAGCTTATGCCCTAACCCTTGCCGGCGCTGACGCCCATAGGGTTCATATAAACACTCTTATCCACGGATCGGTGAATTTAATCGATTTTCAGATTATGGTATTCGGAGGAGGATTCAGCTGGGGAGACGATCACGGTGCAGGGGTGGTCCAGGCGGTCCGAATGAAGACAAACCTGGGGGATAAGATTTTGGAGTTTATCGATGCCGGAAACCTTGTCATAGGCATATGTAACGGATTTCAAACCCTTGTCAATCTTGGCCTTTTGCCCGGTTTCGACCATGACTACACCCGGAGATCGGTTGCGCTCACATTTAATGACTGCGGGAATTTCAGAGACGACTGGGTTACATTAAAGGTTGTCCCCGAATCTCCCTGTATATTTACCCGCGGAATAGACCGGTTGGAACTTCCCGTAAGGCATGGGGAAGGAAAATTTTATGCCGACCCAACCACCATCCGTCGTCTGATTGATGATAACCAGGTGGTGCTCCGGTATGCAATGCCCGACGGCGGACCCGCAGACTTGAGGTTTCCTTTCAACCCCAACGGATCGGTTCATGATATCGCCGGGATATGTGATCCCAGCGGTCGGGTTTTCGGTCTGATGCCCCATCCCGAAGCCTTCAACCACTGGACCAATCATCCCGATTGGACACGAATCAAGGAAAAGAAAAAACGCAGGCAAAGTGAAGCGGAATCCGGCTGCACCGTGGGCATACAATTGTTTAAAAATGCGACAGAATATGTCAGCAACAGATTGTAGCTATAAAAACTTTTAATAGTAATATAAAAAATGTTTATAGTTTTTATAGCGATTATATTGCATTTCAAAACTGGGTTTTTCAATTCTAAAATCTTCAATATTGCCATCCGGCTGATAAATATATAGCTTATTATTAATTAAATCATATACATATAATTAAAAACCTGTTTTGTGCAACTTCTATTTTTTAAAATACTTTTTAATAAATTTTTAATACACAAACGTTGTGGCACGGAATTTGTATAATTCTTAAAAGCAGGAGTTGCCAGCATGCGAAAAAGATCCGGATTCACGGTTATAGAGCTTATCATAGTTATCGTTGTATTGGGCATATTGACGGCTGTGGGCGTGCCTAATTTTTTAAGCTGGCTCCCGAAATATCGCTTGAAAACTGCGGCCCGTGATCTTTATTCAAACATGCAGCTTGCAAAGCTGTCCGCGATAAAAAACAACGCGGATTGGGCGATTGTTTTTAATAAAGCAGCAGATCAATATCAGGTATGTTCCGGTCGGGGGCCTGATAATAGTTGGGGCGGTGGAGATAATACCGTCATAAAAACCGTCGTTCTGAATAATTACGGGAGCGGCGTTGCTTATGGTCATGGAAATGCCGGTTCAGCCATAGGAAGTACATTCGGAGACGAAATTACGTTTACCAATAACGTGGCGGTCATGAACTCAAGAGGAACCGGTAACGCAGGCTATGTTTATTTGGGAAATTCGAGCGCCACCAACAGTTACGGTGTTGGCGCCAGGAGCAGCAGTGTTATCATTATACGAAGATGGAACGGTGCCAACTGGGGAAATTAAGGAAAAATTTCATGAGAGTGAAAAGAAAAAAAAGGTTGAACACGCAAGGATTTACCATGGTCGAACTTCTGGTGGCCATGGCCGTCTCTTTGCTTGCCATTGGAGCGATCTATTCGACTTTTTTGAACCAGTTTAAATCATATCAGATACAGGAAGAGGTTGCTGCCATGCAGCAGAATATCAGGGCTGCAATGTTTCATATGCAAAGAGAGATTCGAATGGCAGGGTGTGATCCTCTGGGAACTGCCGGCGCCGGAATTATTTCGGCAAACCCGACCTCCATCCGCTTTAAAGAAGATGTCTGGGCCGGTTCTGCCGAAAGTGCGCCGGACGGGGATGCGGATGATCCCAATGAAGACATAACCTATAATCTCGATGACTCAGACGGAGACGGAGTTATTGATGAACTGGACAGGAATAACCAGACCGTAGCCCAAAACATCGATGCCCTCAATTTTGTTTATCTTGACGCAAACGGCAGTACCACTACAACGCTTGCCGATATTAGATCGGTGGAAATAACCATTGTGGCCCGGACAGGCAGAAGTTTGAGAGCTTCTCCAAACAACATAGTTTACAAAAATCAGCGGGATGAGACGATTTTAGGTGCGCAAAATGACAACTTTAGCCGCAGACGGTTAACAGCGTTTATCAACTGCCGGAATTTAGGCCTAAATTAAGCGGATAGGATGATGACATGAGACAGGGTAACGCATACACAAAAAAGACTGGGATCAAAAAGTCACAAAAAGACCAGGGGTTCACCCTTATAGAAGTATTGATCGCCATTACTATTTTTGCCGTTGGTCTGCTTGCTGTCGCCGCCATGCAGGCCTCTGCCATCAGGGTGAATTCCACGGCCGGTCTAATTACAACACGGATGACCTGGGCCCAGGACAAGCTCGAAGAACTCATGGCCTTGCCATACTCTGATCATCTGATAGAGGACCTCGGAGATCCTCCTTCGGGTACGGACTCGGAAGGCGAATCGCATCAAGAAACAACTCCTGATGGTATTTATACCATATCCTGGACGGTCACCGACGACACCCCGATTTCCAGCACCAAGCTTATCACTGTGACGGTCACCGGACGAGGAAAAGTAACCCAGGTTAGCTATGTTAAGCCAAGTCTGTCTTAGGGGATTCGCCCCAATTGGAATAATGAAATGATGGGTATGGATGAAGATAAACAGATAGGAAAAACATATGAAAGAAAAATACCTGCCGGAAAATGAAAAAGGATCTGTAACGGTTTTAGCCGTAGTTCTTTTGATGTTGCTGACACTGCTGGGTATCGCCGCAACAACAACATCAAGCATTGAAGTCCAGATCGCCGGAAATGAGCTGCGCCATAAACTCGCTTTTTACTCGGCCGAAGCTGCAAAAGGCTGGGTGATATGGAACCCTGATTTATACGACTCCAACAACATCACGGCGGGAAGCCCCCTTTTCTTCCCAAACAATGCAGTTCCTTCAGATGTACAAACACTTAACTCGAATCAGTCTTTTAATGGAAGTGTTGGATACGGAAGCCCTGGAGGCATCCCCAGGGGGTCAGGGTATGAAGCCGGTGAATACCAGGCGCATCGCTATATAATGACCTGCAACGGGTATAGTTCTCAAAATACAAATATGCAGATAGAAATCGGATTTTATCG